>DASXMJ010000176.1 GCA_036495685.1 Candidatus Binataceae bacterium
TGGAATCGAAGTCATCGCGACCGCCGGCGATATTGAAGACACGGCCGAATGCGCGATCGCACCGGGCACTCAGATCGAGGTACGCGATCTGTTTTTCAACACTCCCGCGCGCCTCAAATTCCTCAAGACGGTTCCCACCGAGCAAAGCGCGGTCGCCGTGGCGATTCAGCGGCTGGCGCTGATGAACTATCAAATCGCCTTCTCGCTTTCCGCGGATGGCCGCACCCTGTTCGAATTGCCACGCGCGGCATCGTCGCTGGAACGGGTGCGCCAGATTTTCGGAGCAAAGCTCGCTGCTCAAATGCTAACCTTTGAAGCGGTGCGCAATGCGATCCGGGTTCGCGGCCTGGCCACCATGAGCCAGGAATCGTTCGCGACCCCGAGACTTGTCTTCACTTTCGTAAATGGCCGCTCGGTACGTGACAAGCTTCTCACTCGTGCGGTCGCACAGGCGTATCAGAGCCTGCTGCCGCGCGGGCGCCATCCTGCCATCGTCCTCGCCGTGGAACTGCGTCATGAAGACGTCGACGTGAACGTGCATCCGATGAAGACCGAGGTGCGCTTTCGTAACTCCGGCGCCGTGTTCGAGACAGTCTATCATGCCCTGCGCAACCGATTGTCAGACCAGACCGGCGAGGCTGAGCGTGGACCCGGCGTGCAAGTGATGGTACCAGCGCCACAAACCGGCGCTCTGGCCGGAGCACCCGGCGACCCGGTTCACGCCGCCGCGGCAGCGCAGAACTATCGCTCTACGGTACTCCGCCTGTTACCCGATGCCGCGGTGGTGCCGACGACCCAGCGTCCACTGGGATTGGGTTTTGCGCGAAACGACGATTCCCCGGCCGTCACCCCCACTTCCGTTCCGACCTATTCGGGGCTGCGCGTTATTGGACAGTTGTTCGCCGGTTATATCGCGCTGGAAAGCGACGAGGGAATGTTGCTAGTCGACCAGCACGCCGCGCACGAGCGGGTGACCTTTGAAAAACTCCGGGCGCAACTCCGTGACGGCGGAATCCAAATTCAGGCGATGCTCACTCCGGTTATCATAGAATTGAATCCAGCGCGGGCCGCGCCGATCCAGGCAGCGATTCCGCAACTGCGCGCGATGGGCTTTGAGATCGAGGCTTTCGGCGCAACCGCGCTCCTGCTGAAGGGAACCCCCGCGGTGTTCGGCGCGGAAGGCGGAGCAAGGCTGCTCTCCGACATGATCGAAAGCCTGGGCGAGAGCGGTTGGCGTCTCAGTGGCCAGTCAGCATTCGAAGAGTCGCTTAAGCAACTCGCCTGTCATGGCTCGGTGCGGGTTGGGCGCGCGCTGGAAATTGCAGAAATCCATGGCCTGCTGGCCGAGCTGGATCGAACCGAATTCAAAACCAATTGTCCGCACGGCAGGCCAGTCCATATCCAATTCTCGCGCGGCCAGATCGAACGCATGTTCCGCCGCTGACCCCCTAAGTTGCTCCTCCCTCCGTTATGCGCAAGACGAGACTGGTAAGCGCAACCCGATTTCGCGGCGCGCCCTTTAAACTTAAAGAATGTCGCCCGGACTGACTCGCGTTGGATTTATCGTTGGCCCTACCGGCGCCGGCAAGAGTGCGCTGGCGATTGAAGTCGCCACCCGCCTCGGCGCGGAGATAGTCAATGCCGACTCGCGACAAGTCTACCGCGGAATGAATCTGGGCACCGCCAAACCATCCGCGGCGGAGCGCCGCGGCGTCGCGCATCATCTTATTGACATCCGCTCGCCTGCCGAACCGCTCGATGTCGCCACCTTTACCACCCTGGCGCGTGCGGCAATCGAACAAATCGCCACCCGCGGTCGGCACCCGATCGTGGTGGGCGGGAGCGGCCTCTATCTGCGCGCGTTGCGCGGGGGAATTTTTCGGGGCCCCGCCGCGTCGCGTGAAATTCGTGAGCGATTGGAGCGCGCCGCGCGAGATCATGGCGTCTCTCACCTTCACCAGCGTTTGCGCGAAATCGACCCGGCCGCGGCACGACGCATTGGCGTCAACGATCTCTATCGCATCACCCGAGCCATCGAGGTGTGGGAACTGACCGGCGAACCGATCAGCTCCCATCAAGCCCGTCATGGGTTCGCAAACCGAAGCTACGATTGCCTGACCCTGGGAATCTCGATGGACCGCGCCGAACTCTACGCAGCCATCGATCGACGCTTCGATGAAATGATTGGGCAAGGCCTGGTCGAGGAGGTGCGCAGTCTGCTCGCCGCAGGCTATCGCGCCGATCGCCCTCCGCTCGGTTCCATCGGCTACCAGCAGATCGCGGCTCACCTGCGTGGTGAGATGGGACTGGCGGAAGCGGTCGAGATCGCCAAGCGCGAGTCGCGTCGCTTCGCAAAGCGTCAATTGACCTGGTTCCGCGCCGACCCGGAGATCGTGTGGCTTGACCGAAACGGCGCCGCCAAGCAGGCTGGGAAGCTGCTTGGAGACTTCTTTGCGGACTCAAGTGCAACCTAGCCGAAACGTCGATTCTTGAAACCGAGATTGAAATCCGCGCACCGGCGCAAAGCGGCTCCCGTGCCAATATCGAATGCGCCCTTGAACGCGATCGAACGGGTCCGCCTGGCACGCAATCCCATGCGCCCCCAGACCCTCGACTACGTGGAAGCGTTGATCAGCGGATTCTTCGAGCTGCACGGGGACCGTCGGTTCGCCGACGATGGCGCCGTGGTCGCGGGACTCGGTTACTTCGGCAAGCAGGAGGTGGCAGTGGTCGGACATCAGCGCGGCAAGACCACCAGCGAGCGAATCAGGCGCAACTTCGGCTCTGCCAAACCGGAGGGCTATCGGAAGGCGGCGCGCGTCTTCGAGCTCGCCAATCGCTTCAGCCTGCCCCTTATCACCTTCGTCGATACTCAGGGCGCCGACCCGGGCTTGGGCGCGGAGGAACGCGGCCAAAACGAGGCGATCGCGCACAACCTCGAACTGATGGCACGGCTGGAAGTCCCCATCATCTGTTGCGTCATCGGCGAAGGCGGTTCCGGCGGCGCGCTCGCGATCGGAGTCGGGAACGTTGTGTTGATGCAAGAAAACGCCTGCTACTCGGTGATTACGCCGGAAGGCTGCGCGGCGATCCTGTGGCGCGAAGCGAGCGAGGAAAACGTCGCGATTGCAGCGTCGGCAATGAAGCTCTCCGCACCCGACCTTCTTGAACTGGGAGTTATCGACGAGATCATCGCGGAGCCTGCAGGAGGGGCACACACCGAGCCCGCGCAGGCGGCGCACAACCTAGGCGTGGCGATCACTCGCCATTTCGAACCTCTCAGGAGAATGAGCCCCGCAGCGCTGCGCCGCGCGCGAGAAAGCAAGTTTGCCGCGATGGGCAACGGGTTCCTGACCAAGCAAAGCGTTGCCAACGCTGGTCGGGTGGGCTAGCCATCCTTGCGCTATGCCACGCTCCGCAAGAAAACCCGAGGCCGAAAAACCGTCGCTCGAAAGTCTCCGCAAACGAATCGACGAACTCGACCGCAAGATTCTCGACCTGGTCTCAATGCGTGCTGGGATTGTCGAGCAGGTGGGCGAACTCAAGCACACCGCGGGCGAGGTGGCGTATGTCCCCTCACGCGAGCGCGCCATCTACGAGCGCATGCTTGCGGAGAATCCGGGCCCCTTAACCGCTGAACAGGTCAAACGCATTTTCACCGAGATCATTTCCGCGTGCCGTGCGCTCGAGCACATGCCGCGGGTCGCGTTCCTGGGTCCGGAACTGACTTACTCACACGATGCGGCCCGGCTGCGTTTCGGATCCAGCGTCGAATTCGTGCCCGAAAGCACCCACGCCGGAGTTTTCCAGGCGCTCGACAACGGCAGGGCGGATTTCGGCGTGGTGCCGGTGGAAAATTCGACGGAAGGCACCATCACCCTGACGCTGGACCTGTTGATTGACTCGGCCCTGGTGATCATCGGGGAGGTCCTACTGCCGGTTCGCCACGCGATCGCTTCGCGCGATGGCAACTCCGCGCAGATAAGGAAGATAGTCTCGCATCAGCAATCGCTTGGTCAGTGCCGCGGTTACCTGGCCGCAAACTTCCCCGGACGTGAACTGGAAGCCATGGCGTCCAACCGGTTTGCAGCGCAGCGGGCGGCCGAGGACCCGCAGTGTGCGGCCATCGCTTCGCTCGCCGCCCTGGAGGCCAGCGGCCTCAAGGTAATTGCCGAGAACATCCAGGACGTCGCTACCAACACCACCCGCTTTCTGGTCATCGGTAAACGTCCGGTGGAGCGCTCCGGCTCCGATAAGACCACGATACTGTTCGCGGTTCGCGACAAGGTCGGCGCGCTCCACGAAGCCATCAGCCTGTTTGCGCGCAACCAGATAAACATCTCAAAGATCGAATCGCGTCCGTTGCGCTCGCGCCCGTGGGAGTACATTTTCTTCCTCGACTTCGGCGGACATCGCGATGACCCCCGGGTTAAGCGTGCGCTCAAGGCGCTGGAACGCAAAGCTCTTTTTTTGAAAGTGCTTGGATCGTATCCTGAAGGCAGATCGATCTCCGCGTGACCGGGGCGATCGCATTCGCTTGGCAAACATCGAAGACCTGGTGCTCCCTTCGGTCGCTGCGATCGCGCCGTACGAGCCGGGGAAGCCTGCCGAAGAGCTGCAGCGCGAACTCGGAATCAGCGAGTCGATCAAGCTCGCATCGAATGAAAATCCCCTCGGACCCTCCCCGCGCGCGGTGGAAGCGATCAAGGCCGCGCTCAGCGAGTTGAATCGCTATCCCGATGGCGCGAACTTCGAACTGCGCCGCAAGATCGCGGAACATCACAACCTTCCCGTCACCCACATATTCGCTGCTTCCGGGTCGGTCGAGGTCATCAACCTACTCGCCTTCCTGTTTCTGAGGCCCGGGCTCAACTCGGTGTTCTCGGATCACGCGTTTGCGATCTATCCGCTGGCGACCGCGGCCGCGGGAGGCGGCGCGAAGGTTGCTCCGACCAGCGATGGTTACTCTCACGATCTGGAAGCAATCGCCGAGCAGATCGACCCAAACACTCGGCTGGTATTTCTCGCCAATCCCAACAATCCGACCGGAACGATCTATCGGCGCGCCGAGTGGAAGCGGTTCCTGGGGCGAGTGCCGGAAGGGGTGGTGGTGGTTGCCGACGAGGCATACTTCGAGTTCGTTCGCGATGGCGGATACCCGGACTCGCTCGAGGATCACGACGAGCACCGCCTGCTCGTAACGCTGCGAACTTTTTCCAAAATCTTCGGGCTAGCCGGCCTGCGCGCCGGCTATGCGGTCGCGCGCCCCGAGATCGTCCGCCTGCTCAACAATGTACGGCAGCCCTTCAACGTAACTTCCCTGGCCCAGGTCGCGGTAATTGCCGCGATGGACGACCGAGCCCATGTCGCGCAAACCTTGCGGGTCAATGCCGGGGGCATGGACTACCTGGAGAACGAGTTTCACCGGCTTAAGATTCCGTTTGTTCCGAGTCACGCAAATTTTCTCCTCACCGACGTCGGTGACGGTCGAGCGGTGTACGATAGGCTGCTACGCAAAGGTATGATCGTGCGTCCGATGCACGGATACGGCTACCCGCGCCATGTCCGCATCAGCGTGTGATTACCCGAGGAGAACCGCAAGCTGGTTGCCGCGCTGGCTGAGGTGCTTTCCGCGCCGCCGGAGCGGTGAAGGGCATGCGGAGCTACTGGCAAAGCACCAGATTAGGCTGGACGATCATCGCGACGATGTTCGCGGTCGCGATCGTGGAATGGCCCTGGGCGCCGGTGAGCATTCCCACTCACTGGAACGGCGAGGGCTCGATCGATCGATACGGCGGCAAGTTCCAAGGATTGCTGCTGGTTCCGCTGAGCGCGGCATTCGCATGGGGGTTGATTACCGCCCT
>DASXMJ010000177.1 GCA_036495685.1 Candidatus Binataceae bacterium
TGACTCGACTGATGGGGCTGACGGAGCCGGCGGCAGTGAATTTTGCGTGTCGATTGTGAGGAAATGGAGGGAGGGAAGTTTCGGAGCCCGCTGAAGTATGTTAATTTCCTGTCAATTCTGTCTTTTCTGAGGTTTTGCCCCTAAGGTGCAACTCAAGACTGCCGCGCGATTGACCCTTCTGCCTCCCTACTTGTTCGCCGAGCTCGACCGGCTCAAAAAGGAGGTGCAGGCAAAGGGTGTTGACGTCATTAGCCTTGGTATAGGGGATCCTGACCTCTCTACACCCCCACATATTGTGGATAGTCTCAAGCGGGCCGCCATCGAGCCCAAGAACCATCGGTATCCCGACTACGAAGGTCTCGAAACTTTCAGGCGAACCGCCGCCGAGTGGTACGCGAGACGCTTTGGTCCTGAGTTCGACCCCGCTCGGGAGGTCTGCGCCCTCATCGGCTCCAAGGAAGGTATTGCCAATTTTTCGACTGCTGTCGTCGATCCGGGGGATATCGTGCTGATTCCGGACCCCGGTTACCCGGTCTATTACTCAGGCTGCGTCTTCAATGGCGGTGAACCGTACTTCCTGGTGCTCAAAAAGGAGAGCGGTTTCCTTCCCAACCTAGAGGCCATCCCCGAAGAAGTCGCCCGCCGCGCAAAGCTGCTCTGGCTCAACTATCCCAACAATCCTACCGGAGCGACGGTCGATCGCTCGTTTTTTGAAAAGGCGGTGAAGTTCTGCCTGCGCAACGACGTAATTCTCGCTCACGACAACGCGTATTCCGAGATCGCGTACGACGGTTATCGCGCGCCGAGCGTGTTTGAAGTCGAGGGCGCACGGGAATGCGCCGTTGAATTCCATTCGCTGTCCAAAACCTTCTCCATGACCGGTTGGCGCGTAGGATTCGTGGTGGGCAACGCCCAGTTGGTTGGCGCGCTTGGTAAGGTGAAGACCAATTTCGATTCCGGAGTATTCCAGGCCGTGCAGGAGGCCGCCATCACCGGGCTTGCAGGAGGCGATGGCGACAAGCTGGCCGAATATTGCGCCATCTATAAAGAGCGGCGCGACCTGCTGGTCGGCGCGCTGAGCGCTATCGGCCTGGTCTGTGCGACGCCGCGCGCGACCTTCTATATCTGGGCTGAAGTACCTAAAGGCTACAGTTCGGTGTCGTTTACCGAGCGCGTGCTGAAGGAGGCGGGAGTTGTCATCACTCCCGGCTCCGGATTCGGCAAGGGTGGTGAGGGGTTCGTTCGCTTTTCACTAACGGTGCCAAGCGAGCGGCTAAGCGAGGCAGTTGCACGAATTAAGGCGCTTCGGCTGTAACGGCAGGGATGCCCAATAGGGCTTTCATTGGAATAGGCAGTAATCTAGGCGATCGGGCCGCCAATTATCGCGAGGCGATTCAACGTATCGCTCAGATACCTCAGACGCGGGTGGTGCGTCAGTCGTCGATCTATGAGACCGAACCGGTCGGCGATCTCAAAGGTGCATTCCTCAATGGCGTCATCGAGGTTGAAACCGAAATCAACGCCGACCTCTTGATGCGGCGGCTGCTCGGCATCGAGCGCGTGATGGGCCGCAAGCGAGTGCGCGGCCGCAAGCCGGCGCGCGGCAAGTACCGCCCGCGCATCATCGACCTCGACTTGCTGTTCTTCAACAAGGAAACCATCGACACCCGCGCTGTTACCATTCCGCATCCGCGACTTCAGGAGCGCCTGTTCGTGTTGGCGCCGATGAGCGAGCTGGCGCCTACGCTCATTCACCCCAAACTCAACAAATCGATTTCGGAAATGATGGCGGCGCTGAAGTCGCCGTTCCGCGTAACACTTGCACGCGCCGACCTCCTGCGTCCGGCGCTTAAACGGGAGGCTGCCAGCCGATGACTTCGCGCCGCTGCAGGCCCTGGCGGCGGCCAAATGCGGCGCGACTTGTCACCGTTCGTCGGACGCCTGGATGACATCTGAGGATGGCTTTCAGATAGTCGAGCAGATGGTGCAGATTCTTCCCAACGACGACTGCCCAGCCCAGGTTTTGGTCGCCTCGGTGCGCAAATTTGACCCACTTAGTGCGCGCCGCCGAATTGGCGCCCACGTGGCGAGGGTGCCGTTCAGCCTCCTGAGACAGATCCTTCACCATCCGCTCACCGACAAGGGTCTCGACGCGTTCCTGGCCGACAGGCGCAAGACCAGTCACAAAGATCTAGTTGCGACATTGTCAGAGACAGTTTCCCGTAGGCGGAGAGGTACCGAGCAAAAAGCGAGGAACAGCGAGCCGCGCCCCTGATGAGAGTCCTTGAGTTGTCGCTACCATTCGGACCTGCGAGCAATCTGCGGCTGTCTCGCCGCACGAGCCCTCCTCTCGCGAACGAGGGAAGTTCCTAAAGATGGGAGCGATGAAGCTGCGCATTGGATTTCTCGCGTCTCACGTGGGCAGCAACCTGCAGTCGATCATTGATGCATGCCGCGCCGGCAGGCTCGTGGCCGACCTGTGCGTGGTTATCTGCAACAACTCCCAGGCGCACGCGCTCGAGCGTGCGCGCGGCGCTGGAGTTGCGACCCGTCATCTGAGTTCGCATACCCACCCTTCCAAAGAAGCCCTCGACGGCGCAATTCTCGAAACCATGCGCGCGCATGAGGTCAACCTGATCGTGCTGGCCGGCTACATGCGCAAGCTTGGCCCGCGCACGCTCGCGCATTACCGGGGCCGCGTGCTCAATATCCATCCCGCCCTGCTGCCGAAGTTCGGAGGCCCCGGCATGTACGGCGCGCGAGTTCATGAGGCGGTACTCGCAGCGCAGGAAAAAGAATCGGGCGCGACGATTCATCTGGTGACCGAAGAATACGATCAGGGTCCGATCATCGCGCAGAGCCGGGTCGCGGTCCTCCCCAGCGACACCGTCGAGTCGCTCGCCGCGCGCGTGCTCGAAGTGGAACATGCGCTGTTTCCGGAGACCTTGGCGAGAATCGCTCGCGGCGAGATTGAACTTGTAGGCTGAATGGGCACCCGGCTCTGAGCCACCAAGGCGCCAGTTTATGGGAACGATAGGCCCCCTCTTCGGGTCGGAGTCTTGGCTGCCCCGCACACCGACGAAATGAAATCGTGATTCGGTCAGTTGTTGGTCGCCTGTTCCGCGATCAGTCGGTCGAGTTCCACGCGTAGACGCGGAAGCACCTCGGCATAGCTGAAGAAACCCACCTTCCGATCTTTCTTTTTCAGATTGACCGTGGTCGGACCGCACCACAGGCCGAGGTCGGCGTCGTCGGTCTCCCCAGGGCCGTTCACCCGGCAGCCCATCACCGCGATGGTAATCTTGTATTTCGCCGCGTATTCGGTCAGCTCCTTTACCTGTTGTGCAAGCTCCACGAATTTCTCGTTCTCAACCCGCGAGCACGAGGGACAGGAGATGATGTTGAGCCCTTTGCCGAAGTCCGGCACCGAAATGAACTTGCCGGCGTACACGTCGTCGATGATCTTGTGGCCGACGATCACTTCCTCGTGCTTGCGCTCGTTGGGCAGCGTCAATGACACGCGAATGGTCTCGCCGATTCCTTGTGCCAGCAGCTTTTCGAAGGCGAGGCGGGTCTTGATTATTCCGTCGGGCGGGAGTCCGGCTTCGGTCACGCCGAGGTGAATCGGGACATCCGGGCGACGCTCCGCGAAGCGGTGATTGGCTTCCACCACTTTTTGCGGATCGGAATCCTTGAGCGAAACCACGAATCTCGTGAACCCGAGCTGGTCCATCACCTCGCAGTGGTAGGCGGCCGATTCTACGATCGCGTTCAATTGATCGCCGGGATATTTCTGGAGGAACGCGGGCGCGAGTGAACCGCAATTTACCCCGATGCGGATCGCCAGATCGTGATCGCGCGCCACCTCGACCAACCACCGAACCTTCTGCTCGACGGTTTTTTTCTTCTCGATGTGGTGCAGATGGCCCGGGTTATAGCGAATCTTGTCGACATGGGGGGCGACCCGGTCCGCGATTCGATAGTTTTCCTGCAGATCGACCGAAAGCGTGATGCCTCTGGTCTGGGCCCGGATTTCCTTGAGCGCCGGAATCTCCTTGTCACTGTCCAACGCAATGCGGACGATGCCCGCGCCGGCATCGGCGAGCTGGTGCGCTTGCGCGACGGTCTGCTCGACATCGATGGTCCGGGTCGCGCACATTGATTGCACGACCACCGGTGCATCACCGCCGACGGTTACCCCGCCGATCCTGACCGCGCGGGTCCTGCGACCCGCTGTTGCTGACTCCATCCTGCCTATGCTGCCCGACGCGCCAAGCGCGTTCTAGTACCGCGCGATCCTAGTGCTTGTGCTCCTCCGTTACCGCCATCGCAATCGCACCGTGGCTGAAGGCCGCGCCCGCGCGCATCGCAGCCGCCACCCACACCGCCTCGGCGATCTCTTCGTCCGTGCATCCTTTTTCCTTGGCGCGGGAGACGTGCGCCTCGATACACCAGGGGCACTGCGTGACATGCGCGGCGGTGATAGCCATCAATTCTTTGGTCTTGCTGGGAATTGCACCGTCCTTGAACACCACCTGGTCGAAATCGAGAAAACCCTTGAATGCGTCGGGCGCCATCTGGCGCAGCTTGCGGAGATTCTTGGAGGTTTCCTTGCCGTAGAAATCAGCCATCGTTGCGCTCCCTGGGCGTCCAGACCGCCCTCTTCCCGTGGGTAAGCTTTGCCTCAACCGCATGCGGCAGGAAGGCCGCCGCGCAGTGCAGATGATACCAGATGTGTTGGCATCAGGCCTACGTGCCACGCAGTCGCCGTTGCGACGGGTAGTGGTGTGCCACGGCGTGCAATTCGTTTGCAAAGTTTCACCAGCCGCACTAAATTTCGGGTCGATAGGATTAGTGATATTGACCTCTGGAATTAGGAGGACTGCTGGTAATAGCGGATGAAGCCGCGAGCGGTTTCCAACAATTTGCGGCCAGGACTCTCACGAATGTTTCAGCCAGGCTCGACCGCAAGCGTCAGCGACTCCCGCCCCTTTCCTGACGTAATTCTGCGCAGCCAGTTATTCGAGCTGGTTGGAACACATTCGCTCTCGAGCGAGCAACGCTTGATGCTCGCGGTGCTGGCCGATGCGATCAACATAGTGCAGGACTTTCACCATGCCGGCAGCCTGCGCAAACGCCCGGCCTTCGATGAGGCGTGGGCGTGGATCTTCAGCAGGCGTACCGCCTGTCCGTTGTCGTTCGAGAATGTCTGTGACGCACTCGGGATCGATAGCGATGCACTTCGCTGGCGCCTGCAGGCACTGGTTTCCGGGACTGAACCGGGCACGCGCATCGCTCCGCTCCGGCTGCGACTGAAGGAAGCAAGCCGCGTGCAGAGGCTCACCGTCAATCGTGTTCGCCGCCGCCATAAGCGCCACTTCCCCCACGCCCGCCACGCCCGCTAGGGACTCGGAAAATCTGCGCTGCTTTCCGTTGGTACTCTCAATGCGCTGACGCGGTCGTCGGGGCGTCGGCCGAATCTTCGTGATGAGGTAGCGGCCCAACTTCCCGAGCGCAGCGCGCGCCTTCCCCCTTCGCGAGAAAACTCCAGAACCGATGCACTTCTCCACCGGAGAATTTATAACTAGGTTGGGTCGCGAGGAGACCCTGCCGATGGAAGGTCCACTGTCCGGTTTCAGAGTCGTAGAACTTGCGATGTGGGTTGCCGGCCCCGCAACCGCAGCCGTGCTGGGTGACTGGGGCGCGGACGTGGTCAAACTCGAAGACCCAAACGGCGGCGATCCGATCCGGGGCATGATAACCCGCACGACCTCCAATCCCGATCTGCACGTGCGCCCTCCGTACGAACTCGACAATCGCAACAAACGGTCGGTCGCGGTTGATGTGCGAAAATCCGAAGGGCATGACCTCGCGCTGCGCATCATCGATCGCGCCGACGTCTTCGTCACCAGCCTGCGGCTCGATGCGCTCGAGCGCATGAGACTCGACTTCGCGACCCTGTCGGCGCGAAATCCGCGCCTGATTTACGCATCGCTTAACGGCTATGGGCACCGCGGCCCGGACCGGCTTCGGCCTGCCTACGACTACGCGGCCGCATGGGCGCGATCGGGATTGATGGCCACCATCCAGGAGCCGGGATTCCCGCCTCCTGCGCAGCGTCCTGCTATGATCGATCATGCGGCCGGGCTCGGTCTGGCCGGGGCAATCTCGGCCGCGCTGCTTGCTCGCGAACGCAGCGGTCGGGGATGCGACGTGACGGTCTCGCTGTTCTCGATGGGTCTGTGGATGAACGCGACCGATCTCACGATCGGTCTGATGACCGGGCGCGCCCCGGAATCCGAAGGCCGCACTCAACGCATCAACCCGCTGTGGAGCTCGTATCGATGCAAAGACAGCAAGTGGGTCTACTTCGTCATGGTCCAGGCCGATCGATTCTGGAAGCCGTTTTGCGAAGCGCTTGGACACCGCGAATGGATTGACGATCCGCGTTTCGCCCACGCCGGGGTGCGCGCGAAGAATTGCGCTGCGATGACCGCACTGATTGACGAAGTAGTAGCAACCCGGGCGCGCGACGAGTGGGCGCCCTCCTTCGATCGTCACGAACTCATCTGGGCGCCGGTGCATACCGCCGCCGAAGTGCTGAACGACCCGCAGGCCCACGCGATCGGTGCATTCGCCGCGTTGGACCATCCGCCTGTCCCAGGGACTCGGGTGGTGAATAGTCCGATTGAATTTGGCACCTTCCGACCCAAACCGCATCGGGTGGCGCCGGAGTTGGGCCAGCACACCGAGGAAGTTGCCCTGGAAGTAGGCCTGTCCTGGGAAGAAATAGGCCGACTCAAAGAGGCGCATGCCATCCTCTAGGCCGGCCCCTTCCGAAACCACGATTTTTCCCGGAATCTGAGGCCAAACTCCAGTTAAATTAAGTACTTAAGACGACTCGACGGGTTCGGTTGGACTGACTTAAGCGGCGCTTCGTATGATCGGGACACTTCACCCTCTTGGTGCTGGAGGCCCGTCGTGCGAATGATTTTGCCCCCGATTGCGCATCGGCGCGTAATCGATCATGAACTGTCCGACTTCTTTCACACCCATCGCAAACCGATGTTCAATCGGGCTATTTCGCGCCTATGCCGCTTCTACAATGTGCGGCGGCCGCGTATTTCCTGGTTCGAGTATCTCGATTGGGGCAAGACCGCAGGAAAGACCTACCACGACGGCCGCATCCATCTGGTACATCCCGAAAATTGGAAGCGCGGCCGCATCTACAACACCGAGCGGATGTGGGTGCAGATGATTTATCACGAAATGGCCCATTACCTGTTCTGGACCGATGCCGAGTCCAAAGCCGACCTGTTCATGCGCCGGATGGTCACCCGGCTTAGACCCGCTCCGCGCGCGCGGCGCGGTATCGTCAGCGCCCGGCGCCCCGCCGCGCGCGGCACTCCGGGCGCCCGACCCCGGCGACAGCGGGCGCGCGCCACCGCGAAAAATCGCGGGACCAGGCGCGCACGCCGCGCGCGCTCGGCGTAAGATGTGTGGGGGCAGGCTTTCCAGCCTGGACAACTGCGGTGGCGAACAAACCGAACGTTGAAAATCGCTGGTGGGTTGAAACCACTGTTAAGCGACCCAAAAAGGCCAAGTCCGAGGGCGAAATGCCAAAGCTGCCGGTCGCCATGGCCTTCTACCAGGTAGCGCGCGACTACGATCAGGACCGCGCCAAAGACGACCTGACCGACAACAACCTGCGAATCGCGCGGGCCGCCAATACCCAACCGGGCGAATGGGTCTATGTTGCGATGACCGAGGAGCACTACCCTCCGCACCTGGTCAAGCGCGTGAAGGACGAATTTCGGCTCCCACGCGAGTCTCGGGGCATCGTGCTCGATCACGGGCGGCTGGTGCGACTGCTGATCTGCGGCCCGCAAATCGAGGACTGGATGATCGATATCACGCTCGGCGATGAGCCTTCGGTCGACGTCTATGTGTGGAGCGTGATGCACCGGGAGCGCACCTTTCGTCGG
>DASXMJ010000178.1 GCA_036495685.1 Candidatus Binataceae bacterium
GGCCTCCGGATCGTCCGCATCGAGATCGACTTCGGGGAATGCTCCGGTCTCCGGATCCCAGCGGCCGACCAGATTGTTTCCATCTTCGAGCGGGAACTCTTGATCCTTGCGCGGGCTGCCGCGCACTATCTTGAGCCGCGCCTTGAATGCCGCAACCAAGGCAGCCGGAGCGGGGCTAGGAGCTTCGGCCGGTGGCGCGGCCGCAGGCTTGATTTCTCCGGTCGGTACTTCTGATGGTTTCGACTCCGCGTCGGGCGGGGGTGCCTCTGCGGGCTTTTCGGTCTCCGGCGCTGCGGCCGGAGCCTCAGGAGCGGCAGCACCGTCGGTTGGCGCCGGCGCGTCAGCCGCGGCCAGCTTCGCCCCGCATCCGTCGCAGTAGTCGAGACCGTCCATGTTTTCGTAGCCGCATTCGCTGCACTTGATCATTGCCGTCCTCTGTCGTCTGGCGCGGGATTTTCGCGCGACCGGTTTCTTATCGCCATCTCGCTATTCGGGCTTACCGAAATCCTTCAGTGCATCGGGATCGAGCATTTGGGTCTTGCGCACCACTGCCTGTGCCTCGAGCAGGGTGGTCTTGGCCGCCTTGGTCTGGAGGGTTTGGGTTTTCTTGACCTGGTCGAGCAGACCAGCCAGCGCCTGGGTTGCTTTGGAAAGGCCCAGCCGCTGGGTCCCTTGGATAGCATTGCCGAGCAGGCGGGTTGCGCGATCGACGTTGCCGGCCTTGAGTTCCTCCTCGGCCTTCGCCTGAAGCTTGGCAATAGAGACCTGGTCAACCAGACTCATCACCCGTCCGTTGCGTTTGCTGGTCAGAGTGCGGTCCAGCGTGTATTCGATCGCTAAATCGCAGGTGGCTTGAGCCTCGCCGGTTCCCGGAACTTCATAGTGGAAGGTGCTTTGCAGAATGCGCACACTCCCCGGGTTGCGTGGCGGCAGCACCAGGGTCAAAAGAACCGAACCCGGTAACCCGGTCTCGAGGTCGCCAATGTCGTAGCTGATTTTGCGATCCTCGCCGACCAGGGGCGAGCCCATCGCATAGATCTCCGGTGACGCGCGGAACGACTCTCGGATTTGCACGCCCTGCGACAGCGTCACATCGATCCGGCCATTGCGCACCGTGACCGAACGCAGTCCGAGCACCTCATCTTCGAAAATATTTGGAATCTCGGCTGGGTTTCCGATGAAGTGATACTTGCCGTTGGAGTCCTGCGCCAGGCGCATCAGTAGCTTTTCGTTGAACTCGACGCCCACCCCGATGGTTGAAAAGGAAATCTGTTCGCGATTCTGCTGCACCAGATCGATGCAGGCAGTCTCTTCGTAGGTCTGGCCGTCGGTCAGCACCAGCACGCGGTTAAGCCGCGACGTGTCGAGGTTCTTCTTGACTTCCTCGATGGCGGCCCGCATCCCGAGTGCCATCTGGGTGCCGCCGCCGATATCCAGCAGGTCGATTTCGTCAACCGCGCGCCGCACCGAATCGCGATTGTGGGCCTGCTCCGGCGTCGCGATGACCTTGGCCGAATCGGCGAATGCGACAATCGCAACCTTGTCTTCGGGCGCTAGACTGTCGGCCAGAAACTTGACCGCTTCGACCACAAACTCAAGCCGCTGCTCGTCATACATCGAGCCCGAGCGGTCAATGACCACGCCTAGATTCAGGGGCAGCCGACCGCCACCCTTGCCGCGTGCCACCGCCTCGAGGAGCACATAAAGAACGAAGTTTTCCGCGCTCGAGAGCACGTACTGACTGCTGGAAAGCGCTTCGAAGCTCAACGGCTGCGCCATTCTGGTAATTCTCCCGCTGCCAATTCTAAGGGTAACGTTTGGGAGTTGGCAACCAACTGCTTAGAGTACGAAACCAGCTTGGACAAGGCTACGGCGCTGGCTGGTTCGTTTTTCGTGCCGGTTGAACCCCGCGAATTCTCCCGCTCTGCGCAAGGGCGCTCCAGTCCTGGACTGGACAGTGCTTCCTGGTCGAGAAATCCCACCTCCTGCTCCCGTGAGTGGGCATTTTGGCCCGCCGTAACGCTTGGGCTATGATTGGCGACTGCATTTGTCGGCGCAAAAACGACGGATGCCGAGCGGAGACTTGCCTATGAGCACCGACTTGCGAGCCAAATGCGCGATCGCCGGCCTCGGACAGACCCGGATGGGGCGCAATTTTGACCATCAAAGCGCGACCGGATTCGCCGCGCAGGCGATTGACCTCGCACTGGAAGACGCGGGACTGAAGCGCACCGACCTCGATGGTCTCCTGGTCAATCCCGGACTTACCTGGCCCGATGCAACCATGGCGTCATTCTCCCTCCAGCAGGCGATGGGCCTACGTGATCTGACGCTCAGCGCCACCATGAATATCGGCGGGGCCACGGCGGCCGCGATGATCATGCACGCCGCGCATTCGATTGCGGCCGGCATGGCCAAGGTGGTGGCGTGCGTCTTTGCCGACGCCCCCCTCAAGCCGCCCGCGCCCGACCAGGCCAAGACCGGTTCCGCCGCCGCGTATGGTTTCGCGCGCGGGCTCAATGCCGCGTATGGTCAGTTCGGGGTCAACGCGATGTATGCGTTTGTCGCGCAGCGTCACATGCACCTCTACGGCACCAAGCAGGATCATCTCGGCGCAATCGCGGTGGCGCAGCGTCAGTGGGCGAACCTGAATCCGGCGGCACAGTTTCACGACACGCCCATGTCGATGGCGGACTACCACGCATCGCGCTGGGTGGTTGAACCGTTTCATCTGTTCGACTGCTGCCTCGTTTCCAACGGCGGCCTCGCGGTTATCGTCACTTCCGCCGAGCAGGCAAAGACCCTCAAGCATCCGCCGGTCTATCTGCTGGGGATGGGACAGGGTCATCCGGGTGGCGATCCGGTGGACACGCTGGTGTCGGGCGCGCCGCTCGCCAAGCAGATCGCGTTCAAGATGGCAGACATTGAACTCAAGGACGTCAACTTCGCCGAGTTGTACGATTGCTACACCTTCACCGTGCTGGTGACACTGGAAGACTACGGGTTCTGCAAGAAGGGCGAGGGGGGACCGTTTGTGGAAAATGGTACGATCGGGCCCAACGGTTCACTTCCGGTCAACACCGGCGGAGGCGAGCTGAGTTCCTTCTATATGTGGGGCATGTCACCGGTCGCGGAAGCGATCGTGCAGATGCGTGGTGAAGCCGGACGCCGGCAGGTCCCGCGACACGACATCGGTCTGGTTTCTGGCAATGGCGGAATTCTTTCTACCCATTCGACCCTGGTGCTGGGAGCCAGCGCTTGAGACTTGCGGACGAGAGCAGCGGCGTGGGCCGGTGTTCCTAAGAGATCTCCGATACGGATATGGCATCAGTTAGCAAGCCGATTCCCTCTGTCACACCCGAGATGGCCGGATTCTACGAAGGCACACGGCGCGGACAATTGATGGTCCGTCAGTGCGAAGGCTGCGGTGAATTACACTTTCCCGCGCACAGCTTCTGTTCCTCGTGCATGTCCGCCCGCGCGAAATGGGTTCCGGTTAGCGGGCGCGGGGAAATTTACAGCTACAATATAATGCACCAGGTGTACCATCCCGGTTTTGCCACCGAAGTGCCCTACGCGGTAGTGGTAGTGAAGCTCGAAGAGGGGCCGAAGTTCGTTTCCAATGTGGTCGGCATCAAGCCCCACGAAATTCGCATCGGGATGCCGGTGGAAGTGACCTTTGAGAAGATGAGCGACGACGTGATGCTTCCCAAGTTTCGTCCTCGCGCGACCTGACCGTCGCCCCCTCAGCAAGGCTCTGCTCACGTTGTATAATTAAAGTCCAGGATTTGATGCTCCCGCTCGACCCCAAATATCTGCAGCGCCTGGTCGAAAGCTCGCCCGATATCATCATCGCAGTCGACCGGGAAGGAACGATTACCTACTACAACGATGGCGCCCGCCAGAACCTCGGTTTCGATGCCAACGAGGTCATCGGACAGCCGTGCACGCGCATCTACCCGACCATCGAGGAAGCACGCGCGGTGATGAAGGCGATGCGCGAGTCGGCGACCCCGGGGCGGATCTCGAACTACGAGACCCGGTTTCTGAACAAGCCCGGCGAGATAATTCCGATTTGGATTTCCGGGTCGCTGATTCACGACGATTCCGGAAACGAGATCGGGTCCATCGGCTACGCGCGCGATATCCGCCGGATACGGCAGCGAGAGCAACTCGCCACCGCCGGCGAAATCGCGGTGAGCCTCGCCCACGAGATCAACAATCCCCTCGAGTCCATGATCAACAACCTGGAACTGGTGGCGCGGTGTGCCGAACCACATCTGAGCGAGTCGGAAAAGGTGGTGGAAAACGAGCGCCTCGATTCGATTCGTGCCAGCATCGCGCGCGTGCAAAGCATCGTGCGCCGGCTCGACGAGATGACCCGTAAAGGCGTCTACGAAACCCGCGACTACCTGGCGGGCAAGCGGATGGCGGACCTCTCTCCGCGCGACCAACCGCGGGCTATCGTTCGCGACCATGAACCCATCGCTCAACAATCGCAGCTCGCCGGCATGTCGGTGCTGGTGCTCGATGACGACCTGACCGTCGTCACCTCGCTCGGCGATCTGTTGCAAAGCGAGGGCTGCCTGGTGCATCGCGCGACGCGCCCCTCGAGTGCGCTGGGGATTCTGCGCAATGTCAAAGTCGATGCGGTCATTTCCGACGTGGTGATGCCGGAGATGGACGGGTACGAGTTTTACCAGCGCGTTAAAGAGGAGATGCCGAATCTGCCGGTGGTCCTGATGACCGCCTTCTATTACGACAAGGACCACATCCTAAAGCGCGCGCGGCTGCGAGGACTGGAAGGCGCGCTTTTCAAAAAGCCCATCAACCCGGGCAAGCTTCGCCAGCTGCTCACTCAACTGCGGCAGAAGAACCTCACCCCCGGAAAGCCACCCACCGCAGCCCCCAGCCCCGCGGCGTGACGAGGGTCCGCAGGTTCTGAATCCTCCGGCGAGGGGCCTCGGTGACACACTGCGTTCAAGGCGCTAGCCTTTCGCTGCCGTGAGCAAGCCCCGGAAGCCGCCGACCCTCAAAGCCCACCGCATTCCACTTCTCGACCGCGATCCTTCCCGCGTCGCGGTCCTGGAAGCGACACACATTATCAAACCCTTCGACGCACCCGAGCATTGCGTGTTCTGCTTTTTCCCAGACGTGATCGACGAACTGGCGTCTAACGGAGCGCGTGAGATCTCCACCCGCACCACAGAGATGGGCAAGCATGCGGTCTACGAAATCGAGTTTCGCGGCCGTCGCTTGATGGTAGCCCATCCGCGGGTCGGCGCGCCGCTCGCTGCGGCGAGCCTGGAAGGCGCGATCGTGATGGGCGCGCGGAAGTTCATCGCATGCGGTGGTGCCGGGGTGCTGACTTCATCTATTCCGGTCGGACACCTCGTAGTGCCGACCGCGGCGATTCGCGACGAGGGAACTTCCTATCACTACCTGCCGCCGTCGCTCGAAGTGAAGCCCCATCCGCGTGCGGTGCGGGCGATCAAGGACACCCTGAAAAAAGCCGGTCTCAACTTCATTGCCGGCAGGACCTGGACTACCGACGGGCTTTACCGCGAGACCCGCGCCAAGGTGAACCTTCGGCGTCGGCAGGGCTGTGTGGTAGTCGAGATGGAAGCGGCGGCGTTCTTCGCGGTTGCCAAATTCCGCCGCGCGATCTTCGGTCAGATTCTGTACGGCGCGGATGATTTGGGGGGCGATGACTGGGACCATCGCTCCTGGACCCGTCACGAGATTCGCCGGCTGCTCTTCGACCTCGCCGCCGAGGCGTGTTTGCAACTCTAGGAAGCCAACCAGGGGGCTGGTTTAGCAGGCCGCAACCAGCGCTTTTTCCAGCTCTCGGAGATTCCCGGAGGGGTACAAAGCGGTGACGACTGGACCATACTGATTTATTGCGCTGTCGCCGGTCCCCCAGCGCGAGAGCTCTTCCGGATTGAGCCACACCACCGCGCGGCAGCGGCGCGCGATTTCTCGAAGCAGATCGGCACGCGCCGGCCGGCGATTGTTTCTCGCATCTCCGAGAATCACCACCAGGGTCTGTCGCGTGAGCAGTTCCGTCTGGCGCTTCGAAAGTTCCACCAGTACCCGCCCGAAGTCCGAGCGAGCATAGAGGTCTAGCGGCGGCCACGTGACCAGATGACCCTGCTCGAACTCCGCTTCCGCCAACCGATCGATGTAGACGAAGCTGCGGACCCGGCGAAAGCAATTGCGCGCGCCCGCAACCAACTCCAGCGTCAACTCCGCGGCATAGCGCACCGACCCTGAAATGTCAGCGAGGAGCAGCAGATCGACGTGGCGCGGACGTCGCGCACGAAACTTGAGCTCGGCGAGAACTCCGCCGCGCTGAATTCCCGCACGAATAGTCCGACGAAAATCGACCCGCCCGCGGCTCGCCATTCGCAGCCGCCGCCCCACGCGGATGCGAAAGCGACGCTCCAGAGGCTTAAGCAGCTCACGAGCCTGGTCGTATTCGAGGTCGGTGTAAGCGGCGAACCGCCGCCGCTCGATTTCGCGAAGGTGAGCCATCCGCGTCCCCTCCACCCCCGCCTGTTGCGGTTCGGCGGTCCCCGCTTCCTCCACCACCGAGCGGGGCGCCGAAGTCTCTGCCCGTGGGTCGACGAGCGAGAGCGGAGCGCCGCCCCGCACTTCCTCCTCCTTTGGGTTTGGCGAGCTGGGTGACGCACCGCGCGCCTTGCCCGACTTGGTTGTATTATCCCTCAAGAGCTCTTTCTGAGTCTCCCTGAAGTGCTCTTGCAGGGGTGGATTCTCTCCCGGCTGTCCCTGCCCGCGTGCGGAAGACTCCATCACCCCGCGTTGGTCCGGATGTCTCCGGCGTCCTGGCTCGGTCGCGGCTGCGGCAAAAAACCGGCCGAAAGCCTCGTCGAACAAAACACGATCCACCTCGTCCTTGACCAGGGTCGCGGCCAACGCCTCGCGCATCCGATCTCTCGCCAAGCCGGCGGCGGCGACCGCATTCATCGCGTCGATCGACTCGGCGACCGACACACGAAGGCCGGCGTTGCGCAACTGGGCAATGAACCGGCCGAGCTGTTCACGCAGCGGGGTCATCGGGGCCGCGTGGCGAGGCTGGATGCGCGGGATTCAACTTTCGTGCGATCGTCTTCGTGCTTGAGCAGCACGCCCAGCGCGGCGCGGATCGCATCGGTGTCGAGTTCCTTGAGGCCCAGGTGCAGCAGCGCGCGGGTCCAGTCCAGGGTTTCGGCGATCGAGGGTGGCTTGCGCAAGCCGAGCTTGCGCACCGAGGCCACGAAGCGCGCGGCCTCGGCGGCAAGTCGTGCATCGAGATTTGGAACCTTGAGTTCAATTATCCGCCGCTCCTGTTCCACTCCGGGAAAATCGATGAACAAATGCAGACAGCGGCGGCGCAATGCCTCCGAGAGGTCGCGCGCGCGATTCGAGGTGAGCACGACGATCGGACGCTCCAGCGCGCGGACGGTGCCTAGCTCGGGGACACTCACCTGGAAGTCTGAGAGCAGTTCGAGCAGAAATGCCTCGAATTCTTCGTCAGCCTTGTCGATCTCGTCGATCAACAGCACCACGCGGCGCGGCGCCGTGATTGCCTTCAGCAGCGGCCGCTCCAGCAGGTAGTCCGCCGAAAAGATGTGTTCGGAGACCTCTTCCCAACGAAGACCCGAAGCTTCATCCGCCTGCATCCGCAGCAGTTGCTTCTGATAGTTCCATTCGTAGAGCGCGCGCGCCTCATCCAATCCTTCATAGCACTGGAGTCGCACCAGCGAGGTTTCGAGCAGTTCGGACAGGACCTTGGCAACTTCGGTCTTGCCGGCGCCGGCCGGCCCTTCAATGAGAAGCGGCTTTTCCAATATGAGCGCGAGAAAGATCGCCGTCTCGACGCGCTCATTGGTGATGTAGTGCGCCTTCTTGAGGCCGTCGGCAACGAATTTGATGGTAACTTCCACAAGGCTCCGCAACGAGTATTTCACAGGCGCCCTCTAAACGCCGGTGGATTCTGGTAAATGCCCCGGCCTCAACCAGATGGCAGGTGGAGCATCGCGAGCCAACAGGGAACAGTCAAATCGCTGTCTCGTAACTCGGTCCCTATAGCGCTATCCCAAGCGGGGCGCGGACCGGGGGAAAACGTTTCCCAGGTTGCCTGGCATACGCTCAGCGTTCTCTTGCAGGGACAAAGGGAAACGATGAGCCTCTTTCGCTCGCTCCGTTCTTCACGATCGTGCTTGCGAGGCGGCGGAAATCGCGCCGATAGCGCCGAACCGGGTACGCGCCACGGTTCACGTACGCGGGATGGTACATCGGGAACAGGACCACACCGTTTACCTGGATGGTCGTTGGACGCGTTGGAGTGAAGGGTCGGCTCCGCCCGGCCAGTTCGCGCCACGCGATGTGCCCGAGGCACGCGATCACGCGCGGCTGTGCGATCGCAAGTTCCGCCCGCAAGTGATCGCGGCAATTGGCGATTTCGCTGGCGTCGGGGTCGCGATTGCGCCCCAATTTGTCGCGCGGGTTACAGCGCACCAAATTGGTGATGAAGACGGCGGAGAGACCCGCTTGGGCGATCATCTCATGCAGCAGTTTGCCCGAACGATCGCCGCTGAAGGGCATGCCGGTTCGATCGCCACCGTGACGTCCGGGGGCAATTCCCACAAACATGACCGCGGCGGGAACCGCCCCGGCGCCGGGAACCGGCTGCGTCCGGCAACGCACGAGCGCGTCGCAGCGCGCGCAGGAGCGCACCCGGGTCTGAAGGTCAAAGAGAGTCAAAGTTGGCTCTGCTCGGTGATGCAGCGTCCCACTCGCCACTCGGCCGTCGATCCTCATTTCGCCCGGTTAATCTTCGGCGCACGGCGACGTTCGAGAAAGATCCGCGCGCGATGCTTGAGGCCCCTTCGCTCGTCGCGTGGTGCGGCACGAATCTCTTCGGTGAATGCGTATATTTCGTCGAACAGCCGCGCCGTATCGATTCCGCCTCTCACGGGCTTCATGTCATCCAAAGTCAGCATCGCTTGCGACAGGAGGTTTATCGTGGCCTGGCGGCCCCCACGCTCAAAGCGCAGATGCATGGCCGCCGCGATGCGATTCAACGCGCCTGCCAGGTCCTTCAATTCCGGATCGATCCCGGCCACCGACTTTTCGAACAGTTCGGCAGCGTCGAAGTATTCGCCGCGATTGAACGCGGCGACCGCGTCATCCAGTGAAGTGCTCACGGTACCAACCCAGGCAGCTCGCCACTAAGCAGGAGATTCCGTCCTCCCCTGCTGTTCTGGTGCCCTGGCGGTTACTTTCCCAGGCTTGCCAACTACAGAAGTTCTTTCTCTTCGACTGCTCGGAACTCGGCTTCGCCGAGCGCTTCCGACTTGCGCGTCCCGTGGCGCTCGTAAAGCTCAAAGAGCGCCAACTTGTGCGGCCGTACCTTGCCAAGCGGGCATTTCTGCCAATCTTCCAGCGATTCGTCGCAGTAGCCCATCCGGTTCTCGCCGCACTTGGGCTGCAGGAACACCGCGATCTCAGGCAGCACGCGCTTGATCTCGGCGCGCATCATCGCGACCATCCGGCGAATTTCCCACTGCGCTCGCACGCACAGGCGCAGATCGCAGATGTGCAGCATCTCGGCGAAGTTCACCATCACATGGAAATTGGTGGGCGCGGCATTGGGCAGCACGAAACGCGCGTCCTCCGCAGGGATGCCCGCCTGAAGCGCCCGCTGGTAGAGCTCCGAAGTGCGCGTCAGCAGTTCCCGGAACTCAGCATCGAGGTTCGCGCGCTCCCACGATTGCGGCAGCACGAATGCAAGCTGGTTTTCCTTGAACTTCACATAGCGCTGGCTCTGCTGCTCGAAGCTGATCCCGATGCGATGCCGCACGAACTGATGGGACAGCGATCGCGAAACGCCGGAAATCCCGAACCAGAACACGACCTGCTCGAGTGGAGAGGCATGACCGGTCTTGAGGCGCTCGCCAATAAAAGAGCGAATCCGCTCGTGGGTAATCTTCTCGCTTTTGATCTTCTGCCAGATTTCGAGCGGACTTTCCGCCGAGTAGCAGGTACGAAAAGCGGCGTAGAGTTTTTCCAGCGGTTCGTGCGCGTAGTCGATGAGCTTGACCTGCATCTTTGCCTGATTGTTCACCGCTGCCGACCGCCTCCCATCTCCGGTGTCCGGGTAACCACGCAGACTGTCATCCTATTCCATGCGCGTGGACCTATGTAGCGGTCGCTTAAGAATTTTGAGCCCGTCATACACAGGAGGTCGGACACAATCTGAGCCCGCCTCGGGGTGGTGGCACCAGCGAGAACCCCGGTGGATTTAACCAACCCCAAGGGGGGGCGTCTTCCTCACTGATTGAATTGACCGGCGCGCGTTGCGAAAGTGCCGGTCGGGTCATGATCGGGTTCTTCTACAGGCTGGTAAAGCCGTTGCTGTTTCGGCTTGATGCCGAAACCTCTCACCGCATGGTCCTCGCGATGCTCTCCGCCTGGCCCATTTCCGACCCGCCAGCGCTGCCGCGAGAATTGAACACCCGGGTGTTCGGGCTTGAGTTCAGCAATCCGGTGGGCCTTGCCGCCGGGTTGGACAAGGACGCCGCAGCAGCTGCCGCCTGGCAGTCGCTCGGGTTCGGCTTCGCCGAGTTGGGTACCATTACGCCGCGGCCGCAAGCCGGCACTTCCCGACCACGCATATGGCGTCTGCCCGAGCAGCGCGCGTTGATCAACCAGCTCGGCTTTCCGAGCAAAGGCATGGAAGCGGTAGGGCGGCGAATCGAGGAGTTTCGCGCCAAGGGGCTAAAGCTTCGTATCGGCATTAACATTGGTCCCAACAAAGATACTCCTGCCTCAAGAGTGCCTTCCGACTATGCGATGCTCGCCAGAAGGCTGGGCGCGATTGCCGACTTTATCGTGATTAATCTGAGCTCGCCGAACACCCCCGGCCTGCGGGCGTTTCAGTCTCCGCAACGCCTTCGCGAAATTCGTGCGGCAATCGACGAGCCCCGTCGGTCACCGGTCTGCTATCTGGTTAAGCTTTCGCCCGACATCGATGCCGGGGAACTCGATGCGATTTGCGACACGATTGTGGAACTCGGATTTGCCGGAATCGTAGCGACCAACACCACCCTGGCACGCACCGAGGTCGGGATCGCCTGGGACCAAGCAGGAGGGTTAAGCGGCCGGCCGTTACGGGAGCGTTCTCGCGACATGGTTCGCGCGCTTCGCGGCCGCATCGGCGCCCGGGTTCCCATCATCGGGGTGGGAGGAATCGCCACCGCGGACGACGCCTATCGGCTTATCCGCGCCGGAGCAAGCCTGGTGGAACTCTATACGGGTCTTATCTACGAGGGCCCCGCACTGGCTGCGTCGATCAACGCGGGGTTGGCCGCCTTGCTCCGCCGCGATGGATTTCGCTCTATTAGCGATGCGGTTGGCGTCGATGCGTGACCGGCCGACTGGAGGCCGAAAGGTTTTGCGGGGTCAAAAAATGGCGCAAGCAAAGTTGCTGGTTGACGGGCGATGGTTTCGCGCGCATCGGCGCGACCGAAACGTAATGTTCGTGGACAGTCGTTCGGCGGATGATTACTGGAAGGGTCACCTCAAGGGCGCGCGCCATTTCGATCCGTTTCCGTTTCACTACACCAATACTGACGAGCGCGGCACCCGCGAGTTTCGCATGCAGCTCGAACTGATTTTCTCGGCGATCGGCATCACCGGACGTGAGACCGTGGTGTTTTACGAAAACGACTCCGGGATGCGCGCGGCGCGCGGGGCTTGGCTGCTTGAATGGATGGGACATCGGCGAGCGCGGATGCTCGATGGCGGGCTGGGAGCAGTTGCAGGCGAGGCACTGACCAAGCTCGCGCCGACCATCAAACCATCGCAATTCAAGAGCAGGCCCGGTGACGAAATAGCAGCCTCCGCCAGCTATCTGATTGAACGACTCGGGCGGCCCGAAGTGCAGATCTTCGACGTGCGTAGCGATGAGGAGTATTTCGGTGAACGGGTGCGCGCGCAGCGGGGCGGCGCGATTCCCGGCGCCGTGCATCGCGATTGGACCGCGAGTAACACTGCGCAAGGATATGTGAAGCCGGCCCGTGAGCTTCGCGCGGAGTTCGCGGCGTTGGGTTTGCGGCCCGACGCGGAGATCATTCCGTATTGCCAGGGCGGCTATCGCGCAGCACACGCCTACGTCGCCCTCAAACAGGCCGGCTATCCGCGGGTACGTAACTACTGGGGCTCGTGGGCGGAATGGGGTAATCGCGAAGACGTTCCTATCGAGCATCCGGTGCGCCGGAAATAATGCCGTCGATCTTTCTCCTGACCGGGTTTCAGCCATTCCGCGGCGAGCGGATCAACCCTTCCTGGGAAGTCGCCCGGCGGCTCGATACCGAAGTGATCGGCGGGATGCGAATCAAGTCGGTGAAGGTTCCGGTCGGATGCGCCACCGCAGTGCGCCGCATCAATGCCGCCATCGTCCGCTACCGACCCCGCGCGATTTTGGGTCTGGGCGAGGCGGGCGGCCGGACCGCGATCTCGGTGGAAAAAATCGCCATCAACCTCGCCGATGAGCGCGCCGGCGTGGCCAATTCCGATATCGGCGCGACTGTCAGGCCGGTGATCGGAGGCGGGCCGCAGGCGTACTTCACGCGTCTTCCGGTCGGCGGAATTCTGCGCGAGCTGCGCAAACGCGAAATTCCTGTGCACGTGTCGCTCAGCGCCGGTGCGTATGCCTGCAATGCTCTGATGTACGCGAGCCTGCACCTGATGCGCCGCCGGCAGGGGGTGCCGGTCGGATTCATCCATCTGCCTTACGACGCGCGCCAGGGCGTGCGCCATCCTGAGAAAGCGAGCATGGCCATCGACACGATGGAGCTGGCGATTCGCAGCACCATCGCGACCATTGCGCGCGCGGCGTAATCATTGCTGGCCACTCTGGAAGCTGACTTGGACGCGGTCTCTTTCGGGTCGCTCAAGATGGCGGAGGTTGACCCTCCGCAATTCTGGTGAGTTCGGGCGCGAGCTCGGCGATTGCTACCCGGCGCTGACTGATGCGAGCCTCTTCCTCGTCGCCCAGCTCCGCGACGTAACAACCGCGCACTGGCAAATAAAGCACGCTGCGGTAGGGGAACCCCGGCCGAACCCGCGGCCACGCGCACTCTGCGATCACCCCTTCCACCGCGGCTTGCGTGACCCATTCGCGGGGCACACCCGCGACCTGGTAAATCAGCGCTACCGCCGCGCACAGTCGTGCGCTTCGCCGCGATGGTTCGACCCGCTGCATGCGGCGTATCACCTCGGCGACCAAGGCTGCATCGGATGTCTCGGCACCGCCAATCCAGCGATGCGATTTCACACCGGGCTCACCGCCGAGCGCATCGATCTCCAATCCACCGTCGTCAGCGAGGGTCGGAATACGCGCGCGCGCAAAATAGAAGCGCGCCTTCTTGAGCGCATTTTCCTTGAAGGTCGCGCCGTCTTCCTCCGGATGGTCGTTGATTGCCGCGTCGGCCAGTGAAATCGCCTCGAGAGGGAACTCGCGCAGCAGAAGGCGGTACTCGGCGAGCTTGGCGGGGTTACTGGTCGCAATCAGGAGCCGCTTCATGAGTTCCCCGGCTCTCGGCGCGGCGGTCGATAGTTCGTCTTGAGCGTCGCGCGCTCGCGATGCTCCTCCAGCGCCAATTCGATCAGCCGGTCGATCAGTTTGGGCAGCGGCAGGCCCGATGCCTCCCACAGCTTCGGATACATGCTGATCGAGGTAAAGCCGGGAATGGTGTTGACCTCGTTGACGTAGATCTTCCTGAGATCGCGGCTGGCTAGAAAATCCACCCGCGCCATGCCGCGCAAGGAGAGCGCTTTGAAGGCGCGTGCGGCCATCGTGCTGATCTTCTTCGCGATCGGTTTGGGCAGTGCGGCTGGAATCCTGGTCTCGGAACCGTTTGGGTCCAGGTACTTCGACTCGTAGCTGTAAAAGTCATGCTTGCCCTTGACGATAACTTCGCCGGGCAGGGTCGCCTCGGGACGGTCGTTGCCCAGCACCGCGACCTCGAATTCGCGGCCTACGCAGGACGCTTCGATCAGAGCCTTGCGATCGTATTGGAAGGCATCTTTCAATGCGGCATCGAGCTCGGCTGCGCGTTTCACCTTGCTGACCCCGATCGACGAGCCAATCGCATTCGGCTTCACGAACACCGGGTACCCGAGTTCGCGGGCCAGGCTGCGCGCCAGGGTCGGGTGCTCCTGCCAATCGCGCCGCTCAAGCGCGTGGTAGTCGACCACCGGCACTCGGGCAGCGCGCAGCAGCCGCTTCTGCACGTCCTTGTCCATCCCGACTGCGGAGGCGAGCACCCCAGCGCCCACGTAAGGAATGCCGGCCAGCTCCAGCAAACCCTGCACGGTGCCGTCTTCGCCGTAGGTTCCATGCAACACCGGAAAGAACACGTCGATCGGACCAGCCGCTACTCCACCGGTTCGCGCAATCACGCCAAGATTTCCGCCTGCGGAACTCGGGGCGATTACCAGCGATCGATTGTCGGGATGTGGCAGGAGGGTAACCGGCGTGTCCCCGGCGGACAGCGCCCGCAGATTGGGGCTCGCATCGGCGAGCACCCTGAGCGCATCGTTCTCCAGGTACCACTGCCCGTCGTGATCGATTCCTATCGGCACGATCTCGTACTTGTCGCGGTCCATCGCCGACATGATGGTCAGCGCCGAGCGCAAGGAAATCTCGTGCTCGCTCGAGCGGCCCCCGAATAGCACCACTACGCGGCATTTGCCGGTTTCATCCATCTGCACAACGGATTCTTGCACGACTGGGGGGGAGGTTTAAGCCAGCCGGCGCGAGGAATTTTGCCGGTGAGCTAAAACGGCACCGGCCGCTCTCACGCAAGCGCTCGATGAGGTGAAATGCCTGGCGAGAAAGCGCCGGGCTATTGCCGGTAGTTAGGAGCCTCCTTGGTGATGAACACGTCGTGGACGTGGCTTTCGCGATTGCCGGCGTCGGTTACGCGAATGAACCGCGCGCGACGGCGCAGTTCGGCGAGGTTCGCCGCGCCGGTATAGCCCATGCCGGACTGGAGGCCGCCGACCAGCTGCTCGACGTTCGAGGCGAGCGATCCACGATGCGGTACCCGCCCTTCAATCCCTTCCGGTACATGCTTGCCTTCCTCGGCTTCCTGCAATCCGTAACGGTCGAAGGTACGTTCCGTCATCGCTCCAATCGAACCCATTCCGCGATAGAGCTTGTAGGTGCGCCCCTGGTACAGAATCGTCTCGCCGGGACTTTCCTCAGTTCCCGCAAACAGCGATCCGATCATGGCGACCGACGCGCCGGCCGCCAGGGCCTTGGTGATATCCCCTGAATAGCGGATACCGCCGTCGGCGACTACCGGAATTCCGCGCGGTTCGGCGATCGCGACCACATCCATGATAGCGGTCATCTGCGGCACGCCGACGCCCGAAATAACCCGCGTGGTGCAGATGGAGCCGGGCCCCATGCCCACTCGCAGCGCATCGACGCCCGCGTCGATCAGGGCCTTGGCCCCTTCCGAGGTGGCAATATTGCCCGCAACCACCTCGAGGTCCGGGCACTCACGCTTAGTGGTACGAATCGCATCGAGCACGTTGCGCGTATGGCCGTGCGCCGTATCGATGCACAGAACATCGACGCCCGCGCGCCGCAACGCTGCGGAGCGGGCCTCCCGCTCTGGACCCACGCCGATCGCTGCGCCCACTCGCAGGCGGCCCAAACTGTCCTTGCTCGAATGCGGATGGCGGGTCGCCTTGTCCATGTCCTTCACGGTGATGAGCCCGCGCAGGCGACGATGATCGTCCACCAGCGGCAGTTTTTCAATCCGATGCCTTTGCAGAATCTCCTTGGCGGCTTCCAGAGTGATGGAAGGATTGGCGGTTATGACGTTCTGGGTCATCACCTCGCGCACGCTCTTGTCGAGGCGCCTTTCAAAGCGCAGGTCCCGGCTGGTGAGTATGCCCACCAGGCGGCCTTCCGCAACGACCGGCAGCCCGGAAATGTGATGTCGCTGCATGATCGCAAGCGCGTCGCCGATTCGCTGCTCCGGGCTGACCGTCACCGGGTCGCTGATCATCCCGCTCTCGTATTTCTTGACCATTTCGACTTCGGCGGCCTGCCGTTCGATCGACAGGTTGCGATGGATAAACCCCAGGCCTCCCATCTGCGCCATCGCAATGGCGGTAGCCGATTCGGTGACCGTGTCCATCGGGCTTGAGACCAGTGGGATACGCAGGCGCACGCGCGGGGTCAGCAAGGTAGAGACGTCGCAACTGGTCGGTAGCAGGTCAGAGAATTGCGGCAACAAGAGAACGTCGTCGAAAGTTAGTCCTTCAGGCAGCTCCGAAAAAGGCATCGCGAGTCCCTCCTAAACAAAAAGCCCGCAGTTCTGCTGCGGGCCTTCAACCGTTTGTCGAGCTTTCAGCGCGTACTGAGAAGGCAGTGGCGCCATAGCTATTGGTAACAGCGCGGGTCGCTCGAATCAATACGCGGTCCCGCTACGACCAGGGCAGGATCGCTGACGCGGCTAGCTCCGATTGGGTGGGTGACGGCTGGTTTTGGCCGTGCGGCGACGCCCATGCTTTCGCGCCGATCTCGCCGGCGATCTCTGCTATGACCTCGGGACAAAAGTACTAACTGCGAATGTGCGCGATGTGCCCAGCTTCTTCTTCGAGGCGCTCGACGTTTATCAGCGCCTCGTTGGACAGCGCACCGGCCCACACTACCAACAGCCACTGGCCTTGGAAGGATACGGCCTGCGCACGCCCCGGAGCCCCTTTCGCGTTCTCGAATGACACCCGGTAATGATTCATCCGTTTTCCGCGTTCGCTCCCGATGCCGCAAACCTCGAGGGTAGTGTTGTCCAGCAGCAAATCGGTCACAGCTTCGACGTCGCGCGCGTTCAAGGCGGCAACGAAGTCAGTCGAGAAGCTCTTTGGAAGGTGCCCGGTGCGCGCGCGGCATGCTCGGAACTTCCTCCAGCCTCGCACGCCCGCGGTGGAGCGCGGACTTAACGGCCCCCACTGTGGTGGAGAGGATTTCCGCGATTTGCTCGAGAGTGAAGTCGAACACCTCCTTCAGAACTACCGCGGCCCTTTCCTGTGGCGCGACTCGACTCAGCAAAAGCGCCGCCGCTTCAAGAGCTTGAATCGACCGCTCGCCAGTGGAGGAATCGTCGGACCCGGGGGGCTCGAAGTGATGAGTTGGCGGCGACGCATGTGGTCGATCCCCAGATTGGTTGCGATGCGGAAAAGATAGGCGCGCAGCCCCTTCACCTGAGCCGCCTTCGAAGTCGCATCGCCTCTGCCAATCGCGCCGAACCCATTCAGCAGGGTGTCCTGTAAGAGGTCCTCCGCGTCCCAAACGTTACCTGTCATCCGAGGGCAGTACCGGTAGAGCGCCGGTCGAGTTTCGCCGACGGTGTCCAGATATCGGAACCAGGCGGCGCGCAAGAGCTTGGCAGTCTCGTCTGAAAGGGGCTCATTAGCCATTTGGGTCTCCTTGACAACCAGGACGAACAACGAGGTCGAAAAGATACCCCCAAATCGTTGTCTTTCGCGCAGGGCCGTCCGGAAACAGACCGATCTGCGTCCGCGGTTACGCGCCAATCCAGATGCTCGCGTCTGAGCCACTAGCGCGTCCCGCGTGGACTCGTTTCCTATTTATCTTCCTGTCCAGTTTGGCTGGCGCTTCTGAAGAAACGCGCCAATCCCTTCCTGCGCGTCGCCCGCCATCGCGTTAAGGCTCATGACTTCCTTGGCATAGTCGTAGGCACGCGCCTGGTCGAGATCGATCTGGGCGTAGAACGCCTGCTTGCCGATCGCGATGGTGAGTGGACTCGCTTCCACAATTCGCATCGCAAGCTTACGGGTTTCCTTCACCAGATCGGCATCCGGAACGACGCGATTAACGAGTCCCCATTCGGCCGCGGTGCGCGCATCGATTGGGTCGCCCGAGAGCAGCATCTCCATCGCGCGCTTGCGGCCAATCGCGCGCGCCAGCGCGACCATCGGAGTCGAGCAGAACAGTCCGATGCGCACGCCCGGAGTTGCAAAGCGCGCACTCTCACCTGCGAGCACCAGGTCGCAGGTCGCCGCGAGCTGGCATCCGGCGGCGGTCGCGATCGCATGAACGCGGGCAATGACCGGTTGCGGAATCGCCTGCACCGTCTGCATCAGCTCGGCGCAGAGCTCGAATTCATGACGATAGAAGGCGAGGTCGCGCCCCTTCAGCTCTTCGAGATCGTGACCTGCGCTGAATGCGGGGCCGGCGCCCGCAATGATCACCGCGCGCGCGTTCTTCTGCGGGCCGATTTCGCGCAGCGCCGCGATCATTTCCGACATCATCGCGGTGGACAGCGCATTGCGCTTCTCCGGCCGATTCATGGTGATAGTGACCAGGCCAGCTTCACCCTCGACAATCAGATTGCGATCGCTCATCGCCCATACCTCCGGCTGCTCTGGAGAAGCTTCGCACAACCCACTTGCGAGGCAAGGACCGCATCACTCGCAGCGGTAACCTTCTCCTGCGCTATCTCGTTCAACGTGTCGAGCGCGTGCGGCGGGTTCGGAGCGCAGCGGCAGGTAACCCGGCCGTCGGCCAACGTGGTCAGTCTTCATCGCTTTTTTCGCTCTTCCACTCTTCCGGGTATAGCAGCAACAAATCCTGACCGAGCGCCCGTACCAGGAAGCGTTGGGTTTCGTTTATCGCGCGCTCCAGAGCGCGCCCGCCGACCAGCCAGTGGCCGCGGCTACGCATCGTAACCAGCCGGGCTCCAATTGACTGCGCGAACTGGGTCACGGCGTCGATGGGCGCGAAGGGGTCTGAATCCCCGGCCACGATCAGGCGCGGAGCCGCACCCTCGCCAGGAGCAAATTCCACCTCGCCCCGCGCGATCTGAAACGCCAGGGGTGCGCTGTCGGGCACCATCGCCCGGATCGCGGCTTCGCGCTGGTATGGTTCCGCATCCGCTACAAACTCAAATCCTATCTTACCCGTGGGAGGGTTCAGCGGACGTCCGCGCCAGCGCGCGATACGAGCCGACCAGGTGGTGACTAGTGAAGAGGCAAATCCGGGGACCGCCGGCGCATACGCTACCGCTGCTTTGACGCTGGCACGTTCGCCGAGCTTCAGCGCGGCCAGCCCGCCAACGCCGTGCCCCATCACGATCGCCTCGCGCGCGAGCGCATCGAGCGCTTCATTCACCAACCCAACCAAATCACCAAACGTAAATCGCGCGAGGGGAGGGGTGGTGCCTTGCCCCAGCATCGCGCGTAGATCCGGCGCGTAGACTTCCCAGCCGATGGTGGCAAGGTAGCCGAGCAGCGCGTTGAGATGGCGGGTGGAGGTGAACATCTCTGGCAGCACGACGATCGGCCAGGCGAACTTGAGCGGTTCCGGCCGTTCCACTTGCGCCACAAAGCGACCGAGTTTCTCCTCCACGGCTCAGGCCGCGCGCGCTTCCTGCGCCATCAGACGCGCGAAGCGAAAACTGGGGAACCGGGCTTCGGAACTCATCTGCGCGAACTGTATCATCTCATCGGCGGCCCATTGCTCGCGGCTCGCCGCCCGGTAGGCGGCCAGGGTGGTGGCGCTCAGCGTCAAGTCTCGCGAGGCGCGCTCGCTCGCCCGAAAGTGCCGCATCAGAACTTCGTCGCGACGCGCCGTAACTGGCGCCAGCGCCTCTGCGCTGATCGATTTTCCGGTCCTCGCAGAGAAACACGCGGGCAGCAGACCGCACGCAATCTCGGCGCTAATTAGCGCCATGGAATGTCCCTGACCGAAGAGCGGGTCCACGTGCAGACCCGAGTCGCCCAGCAGCAGTGCACCGTTGGCAACCGGGTCGCGGTAGGTATTGAGAAGTAACCCCGATGAGCGCACCTTGCCCACCCTGGTGGCGCCCGCGAGCATCGCGCCGACCGCGATGGAGTCGTTCAGGTGGCGTTGGAGGTTCGCGCTCAGATCGGTACGGAACGAGCGCATCTGATTGGCATCGAATGCCGCAGCCGCCACCACCCGATCCTCTTCACATCGACACAACAAGTTACCGGCGCCGGGCGAGGCCTCGAACTCGGTGACCAGTTGGTCGCCGAGCCGATCTCGCGCGACGTCTTCGAAGTAGGCGTAGTAGTAGGCACGCGCGCAGGGCACCTCTGAACGCCGGAACGCGCCGAGTTTCTGCTCGGCGATTTTGGCGACCGAGCTGCGCATCCCATCCGCACCGATCACCAGAGGGGCGTGAAACTCGGATGCGCCGGTCCCAACCTCGCCCCGAACGCCCAGCACGGCGTCGTGCTCGAGCACAAGGTCGGTCAGGCGAAATCCCTGCTGAATCGTGACTCCGTCGAAACTCCCCGCCAGCTCCAGCATGACGGCGTCCATTTTTTCTCGGCCCAAGCAGAGGCCACGCCGGTCGTGGCCCGCGGCCTGCAGATCGGCGCGGAAATCGAAGCCGGGACCGAGCGTACGCATGCTGCTGAATCGGAATCCCCCCGCACGCTCGAGCCGTTCCATCGCGCCGATGCGGCTTAGCACCTGCGCGCCGCCGGAAAGCACGATGTGCGTCGAGATGGTATCGGATGGAAACGTGGCCTTGTCGAGAAGGAGCACGCGCAACCCTAAGCGCGCGAGCATAATCGCGGCAGCGCTGCCGGCCACGCGGGCACCTACGATAATAACGTCGAGCTCCTGGATATTCTGCAACCGAGGCCGCCTCGTCGAAAAACATCATTAGGTGCGGCAACGCAGACAGGCAAACGAAACGTCACCGGCAGAGGAAGTGGCCGCTCCCTGCCTTGCTTCACTCTTCCTTGCGACCTCGGCTCGCGGTGTCGCGATTGCGTTTCCCAGCTGCAGATGCTCTCGGCTCGCACCTGGGATTTTCACCTCTTAGTCAGGTGTGATGCTTGGGGCACAAAAGAAAGAGCCCCCTTTTTCAAGAGGGCTCTTTCGGTTGACAGCTCAGTTCAGCGGCTAGCTCGGCATCTTTGGCCAGCCCTCAGGGATAAACCTAACCCTGAGGGTAAAACTCGTTAGTTATCGCTTCTTCTTTTTGGCAGCCTTTTTCTTCTTCATATCACTCAGCGTCTTGCTCTGGATTTTCGGACCCGCTTACGGGTCTTCTTTTTTACTGGCATAGATACCTCCTTATAATGCCGCCGCTGACCGAGCATCTATACTAATGGATGGCAGTCTTTCCTCCACCCTTGCCACTCGATTATAGAAACGTGTTCTTTTAAAAGCAATAGGTTTCCAACCACTTTAGAAAGAAATTATAAACAACTAAGAACATAGACTGTTACAAGATTTTCAGTCCTTTAGAATAGTGTTCACGCATAAGCCGGCTTGAACTACCCTCGGTGCTTGCTTTACGATCACGCGATGGCTCGGTTAAGCAGTTATATTCGTCGCGAGTGGTTGTCGCTTATCCTCGGACTAATACTTTTCCTGTTCGCGGTGAGCCTGTTTGCGGGTCCGCTGGGGCCTCGTGATCTGCTCTCGCTGCGGCGCCATCGCAAGGCCCAAGAAGCGCACCGTGAGGAGCTGCTCGCCCGCAACGCCGCGCTCAGAACGGACGTTCAGAAGCTTACTTCGGACAATCGCTACCTCGAGCGCCTCATTCGACGCGAGCTTGGCTATTCGCGGCCCAACGAACTCGTCTACAAATATGCCAACCCGGACACGAGCAAAAGTCGCTAGCCAGGCGCCTCACGATCGAACTCGCTTGCTGGTCGCGACGCGGCCGCCTGCTGCTGAGTCGGTTCGCGCTCGCTAAGAGGACGGTCTTACCGACCAGACGATACGCGCGCGCCTCACGTTCCAAATCTTCGCGAAAATCGGGATGCGCCAGGTCGATCAGCGCACGCGCGCGCTCCGGAACTGATTTGCCCTTCAAATTGACGATCCCATACACGGTCTGTGTGTGTCGAAACATATTGTGTTTCTACCTTGGGGCGACAACTGCTCTTTCAGTGTGAACCTTCAGTACCGGGAATATGGGAACGCGTTTGAGCGTCTGAGGTTGGCGATGGTTTTCGCTTCGAGCCGCCGCGAGGAAGCTTTCCGAACCCGCCGTCCTGTAGATTCAACGCTGTGGACAACGTTCCGGCGATATCGCGATGCTAGCGGCGAATTTCGGGGAGGACCGACATGCCGTCCAAAGCCCGTGGCGAGCCGGGAGCCATACGCGCGGCCGCCCAACGCGTCGCCGCGCCCCCAACCCAAACCAAAACAAAGCGCCTGCCGCCCGCCTACGCCCTCGCTTGGCTGCACTTGCTCCCCAATTCGGAGTTTCCAATCCGGTCGCGGGATGACATGGCTGGCAAAATTTCGGCGCTGCTCTTCGGCCGCGCGTCGACGGTCAAAGGGGCCGGTCACGCGCTCCCGGCGGGAGCGCAGCCGCAATCGCGCAGGAAACGCGGCGCGCGCTGACGTCGACCGGCGACGAGAGGAAACGATGGGCCTCTGGTTCCAGAACGGCTACACGGATCCCGTATACATAGCGCTCCTGTGGTTCGATCCGGGGTGCAGCCCGGAGCCCTGGCGAAAGAGCGGCTGGTACGAGGTGGCGCCGAGCTCGTCGGTCGAGATCGTGGGCGCGGATCTAGCAGCCGAGGCGCCCGGAAAGGGAGCCTAAACGCCCGTTGTCGTTCTTGCTTTCCGATTACAGTTTGGCCTTACGAATTGCACTCAAGCCGAAACTGACCGGTGAGTTGCCTGGCCGCCGACTTCGGCGAGGGGGTAAGTCTGCGGGCAATGGACGGATGCGTTCGAGCACGCTGTTCGCCGCGTAGGTGCCGAGCCGGTTGCGGCGGGGGCGCTGTCGAGGCTGATGCCGATGCCGTACGGGGTCTAGGAGGTGCTGGCAACGGGCAAGGACGCCTATGCGGGGCTCAACGTGTGGGTAGACAGGTTCGCCGGCGCCTGC
>DASXMJ010000179.1 GCA_036495685.1 Candidatus Binataceae bacterium
GCTGTTCTGACCCTCGATTCCGCAATTCAGGTCTTCGAAGCCTTCTTGATCAAACGCTCTAAAGAGACGATTCGCCAAATCGACCACTCAAGCCACGTGAAGCGCGCGGGAGACGAGCCACCCCGCCCTTTAGTCCCAGTATCAAGTCGTACGCGGTCCATTCAGCAGGAGTATCGCTAGCAGTCACAACCTTTCTCTTTGTACTGGATTCAGTGCTCCGTCAGTTCAACTCGTCGAGCAGCGCCTTGGCATCTTTTAGGTCAGCGGTGTCGAAGCCCTCGGTGAACCAGTTGTAGATCTCGGCGAGCATCGTGCGCGCCTCGCCAGGGCGGCCGGTGTCGCGCAGCAATCGTGCCAGAGCGGTAGTTGACAGGAGCTCGGGCCACTTCGCCGCGCAATTGCGTTCGATCTGAATCGCCGAACGGAAGAGCTGCTCAGCCTCCGACACCCTCGCGGCATCTTCGAGTAGCACGAGCAAATTCGCTTTGAGTCGCAATCTCCCCGCCTGAAGCCTAACCTCGTTCCAAGGGGCTTGCGCATCTGCGAGCGCCTTGAGCCCTTGGATAGCTTGCCCAGACTTCCAGTACGCCTCAGCGGCCAAAAATGAGATGTAGTAGAAACCTCTATCTCTCTTGCCTTCCGCCCTGTCCCATATCTGAAGTATCTGCGCGATCCCCTCGTCATTCCGACCAACGTGCGCCAATGCCAATGCTCTGAGTGCAATCGCTGCGAGCAACGCAGACTGGAACCCACGCATCCTACAGATTGCAATCCCCTCTTCTGACGCTTCTATCGCCGATTGGAATTCGCCGCGTAGCAAGTGCAGATGACTGGCGTCGTTTAGGACCCACTGGAGAGTGTACGGGTCGCCGAGCCTTCGCGCCCAATCCATCGCCTGGCGGTGCTTCTCGAAAGCCTGCTCAGGATAGCCAAGCGCATGAAGAACACCGGCCAACCGGCTCAATCCGCATGCTCCAGGATCCTGAACCCAACCATAAGACCGTCGCGCCTGAAAGTTGTAGTGAGCAATGCTTTTTTCAAAGTGGTTACGTGATGACAAGAAGTCACTTAAGTCTCCAAAAATCACCCCTAATGCATGGTGGGACCAAACCAGCCCGACCGGGTCCTCCTTTCTTTCTGCCAAGCTCAACATTTGGTTCGCGAGTTCCAAAGCCGTTGGCAGCTCTCTGCGATTGATGTAGATGGAAGTCAAACCTCCCAAAATCGAAGAGAGATGCGGGGTATCATCGGTCCGCTGGCTGAGATCTCTGGCGCGATAGTAGGCTTTCTCGACTTCAGGCGAGGTATAGCCCTTTGTCGCAATCAGCGGAGTCGTCAACAGCATCTGAAGGCCGAGCTCCTCTCCGTCTCGGCCGACGCTCTCGGGCAGGTTGTTCAGGACCTCGAGTGCCCTGGCGAAATCGGCCAGTGCTTCGGCATTGGCGAATCGTCGCAGCGCTTGCCTTCCCGCTTTTCGCCAGGCCGCAATGGCAGGCTCTGCGGCCCCCGCCTCAGTCCAATGCAAGGCGAGGAGTTCTGGTCGCGTAACTGCGGCCTCCGGGAACTTTTCGGCAAGCGTCTCGGCAACGCGGCGATGCAATTGCCTTCGGCGGCTCTTTAGCAGCGCTTCGTAAGCAGCATCTTGCACGAGTGCATGCTTGAACTGGTAGCTAGCCTCGGGCGGAATCCCACGCGTGTAGACCAATTCCGCTTCGCCGAGCCTGGTGAGCGCCGACTGCAACTCGTCTTCAGCCATTGGCGAGACTGCGTGGAGCAGTTCGTAGGAGAACTCGCGACCTATCACAGAAGCGACTTGTGCTACGTCTTTGGCGGGCCCCAGACGGTCGAGCCGCGCCATCAGCGAGTCTTGCAGGGTCGCCGGAATCGCGCGCACGGCCTCAGCACTGCCGCCCTCCAGCACCGCAAGCGTCAGTTCCTCTGCGAACAGCGGGACGCCATCGGTGCGTTCGACCACGGAATCGAGCACATCCTTAGGAAGCACCTCGAGGGCGGCGACTCGCGTAACCATCTCGCGCATCTGCGAGCGGCTCAGGCGGTTGAGCGTGATCTGCGTGTGATGGGCACGCATCGGCCAGGACGCGCGGAACTCCGGCCGCGCCGTATACAGCAGCAACATCGGCACAGTCGCGTTCTGTTCGACGGTCAATTGCTGAAGCTCGAGGCTCGAGGGGTCAGACCACTGGAGGTCTTCCAGCACCAAAACGAGGGGCTGGGCACGTGTCGTGCCGAAAAGCAACCCGATGAGCGTGGCGAGCAGCCGCTTGCGTTGCTGCCCGGGCGAGAGCAGCAGTGGGGGGTACTTGTCGGCCACCGGCAGATTCAGCAGCGGCGCGATCAACGGCACCGCCTCGGCGGGCTTCAGTCCGGCCAAGGCGATGTTCTCGTCGAGCCGATCAAGCTTCTCCGCGACCGACTCAGTGCCACGCCAGTCGAAACCCTGGCGGATCACGTCGGAAGTCGATGCAAAAGTGGTTTGCTGCAAATAGGGCGAAAATTCTGTCTGGATCCACCTGTGCGACGAACCGGACAGCCGCTCTTGAAACCGTCGCACCAGGCGCGACTTGCCGATGCCCGCCTCGCCTGTGATCAATACCACCTGACCCTCACCCTCGCGCGCCAGTTCCCATCGATTCATCAGCAAGCGCAGCTCATCATTGCGGCCGACGAATGGTGTCAGGCCGCGCGAAGCTGAAGTACGCAGACGCCCGCGGACCCCGCTCGAGCGCAACACGCCGTAGAGTTGAACCGGTTCGGGCACGCCTTTGAGGGTTTGTGTCCCACCATCTTCAACCACGAACAACCCGGATACGAGTTGAAGCACCGAGGCGGTTATCAAGATTGTGTTCGGCGCGGCGGCCGTCTGCACGCGGGACGCGATGTTGGGCACGTCGCCGAATGCGCTGATCCCCTGTCGCCCTTCATCCAGCACCACTTGCCCGCTATGAACGCCGACCCGTACGGCGAGCTCAACCTTGTGATTTCCGGCAGGCGCGTGGTTGGTTTCGGAGATCGCGTCGAGGATCGCGAGACTGGCACGGACCGCGCGCTCGGCGTCATCGTCATGCGCTTGCGGATAGCCGAAGAAAGCCAACACCCCGTCACCGAGGTATTGCGCAACCTCGCCGCCGAATTGAGCAACCGCGTCGCCCATGACTCGATGATACCAGGCCAGGATCTCACGCCACTCCTCAGGATCCAGATGAGCGGCGATTGCAGTCGAGTTCACCAGGTCGGAGAAGACGACCGTGAGATGTCGCCGTTCACCGCCTCCTTGTTGCCGCCCACTGCTGGCACTTGGCGCAGCTTGGACAGTTTCCGCTTTCAGCGGCTTCGCGCACTCGATGCAGAACTTCGCCGTTGGCGAATTCTCTGAGCCGCATGACAGACATCGACGCGTGAACGGAGAGGCACATTCCTCGCAGAATTTCGCCCGGTCCGGATTTTCAGCTCCGCACTTCGAACAGCGCATTGTGGTTTCCAAAGCCCCCTCGCTCGCAAGACGGTCCAGACTAAACTCGTTTCAGCGCGCATCGCAAAGGTTTGATTTGAGAGGCGGAGCGACCGTCCACCCGTGGTCCCGCCCACTTTCCGAGCGAGAAAAAGGACGCGCGATACAGTCGCGGTACCACCCTGCGGCGACCACAAAGACGCAAGCAGGAATGATTATCAAATTTATGGCAAATACGGCGAAACGAGGGGTGGATACAACCCGCACCGTGATTATCAGGCTGCTAATCGCTCCCTGTACGAAATTCCCGCGATGTAGCGGAAAGGCATTTTTTCCGGGGTGCGGCACGCGTGCCAAAATCGCGGAAAAATCGGTGAAATGCGGGGAAATAAAAATACCCGGGAATTTCTGCCGGGGAATTATTTTTTCGGTTTTTCCCCCGCGGTGGAGACAAACGATTAACCGGTCCGCTCGGGGCGGCGCGGAGGCTCACAGCCAGGCTTGGCGTCAATGCGCGCCGCCCAGGCCTCTTTTCGTCCAGCGTGGGTTGAAAACATCGAAAATGTCGCGGATTTATTGGGATATTCGGGAGAACCCGTTGGTGAGGGATTAATTGACATCGAAAAAGCCAATGGAATCACGCGCTTTTTGAGGAGGCGCGCTTCCACCAAAGTCGCGGCAGATTTCGCCTGAACGCTCCCGGCAGCATTGGAGTCGCGTCGATCAACAAGAATCGGTAGTTCAGGGGCCTACCCGGATCGCCAAGCCGAGGACCTGAAATGGCCCGTTTTCAGGGCTGGTGGGTGTCAAATGTAGGTGTCAGACGAGCCGTAGGAGGGTCGGAATGGCGAAAAAACCCTTGATCCTATTGGTGGAGCTGACGCGGATCGAACGCGCGACCTCCTGAATGCCATTCAGGCGCTCTCCCAAACTGAGCTACAGCCCCACCGCATCGGGCTTTTCAGCTAATCCGAACCTTCTGGTGGAGTCAATCGCAGCGCTGGAATCCTCGCATTCCGCAAACTGACGACCCCCACCACAAGCGAAGGTTCCTACGCAAAACCCAGTCGCCGCTCCCCATCGCCTTCGACTCGCTCTGCTAAACCTCGGCGTCTTCTCGCTTTTGTCGGTGAGTTGCTGCGAGCTGGCCTCCTATGTCACTTGGAAACGATGAACCGTCCATCAAGGAGGCAGAGCGATGAAGACTTTCGACCACATCGTTTACGAAACCCCGGCCGAGCACGTTGCCCGCATCGTCCTCAACCGGGTCCAGACCCGAAATTCGCAGGACACTCACTTTCTCTACGAGCTCAACGACGCCTTTGATGTCGCGGCGCAGGACGACGACATCAAAGTGATCGTTCTGGCCGCCAATGGACCCCATTTTTCTTCGGGACATGATCTGCGCGAACGCAACGGTGTCGAAGCCTTGCGCAACCACAAGACCGTCGGCACGTGGTGCGGCTTCGCATGCGCCGGCGCCGAGGCGCAGATGTCCCGCGAGAAGGAGCTCTATCTCGGTCTTAGCGAGCGGTGGCGCAATATTCCCAAACCCACCATCGCGGCCGTGCAGGGCCGCTGCATCATGGGCGGACTGATGCTCATCTGGCCATGCGACATCATCATTGCCAGTGAAGATGCTCAGTTCGTCGATCATGCGGTCAGCTTCGGCGTTGGAGGGGTTGAGTATTTCGCCCATCCGTGGGAAATGGGCGCGCGCAAGGCCAAGGAGTTTCTGTTCACCGGAGAGTGGATGAGCGCGGCAGAGGCGCATCGATTGGGCATGATCAACCACCTGGTGCCGCTTGACCAGCTGCAGGAAGCCGCGCTCGCGATGGCGAAGAAGATCGCGACCAAGCCGATGTTCGCCCTGAAGCTGGCAAAGGAATCAGTGAACGCGATGGAAGACGTCCAGGGGCGCACCAACGCGATGCAGACCTCGTTCGCACTCCATCAGCTGGCCCACACCCACAATTTGAAGTTGTTCAACATGCTGATGGATCCCAGCGGCTTGCCCCCCGAAACCGCCAGAACTATCGGTCTGAGCGCGGAGCCGAAACGCTAGCGGCGACCCTGCGAGTATTCGGAGGCGGGCCTGCGGAGTAGCGGGATCCTCTAGCCCGCGGACTCTGCGGATTTCTGCTCCGCGGTTTGCGAATCCTCGGCGCGTATCGCCGTTGCGATGTCGGCACTCATCCTGGCCAGGGCGCGGCTGTGCGCGGCGGCGAGCGCATCGAAGCTGTCTCCCTGTACGGTTTCGTGTGCCACCGTGCGGCCCGTTTGGGTGGCGCCGTTGGCTTTGCGCACTACCCAAACCGCATCGAGCACTGCACCCTGACCGCGAATCGAGTCGAAGCGCTGAACATCGATCGTGACTCGATAGGCCGCGTTGAAATTGGCCAGGGGCGCAGTCGCCACGTCGGGCGTGCCCAACAGCGCCGAAAGGTCTCCGGCCACCACCTTGGCGATGCTGTCGTTAAGCGGCGCCGACCAGCGGTTGAATTCCTCGATATCCACCTTGTTTCCGCCGTCCTGGACCACGAATTCCGGCCGGTCCACCCCAGCCGGGATCGAAATCGGTCCGACCAGCACCGCCAGGTTTGCCGGCGCTAGCCCAATGGGCGTCGACGTCGAGCTTAGCGAATAGAATTTGGGCGGTGCCGACGTGCATCCCGTGACTGCCATCAAGGCACTCACCATAATACAGAGGGCGGCGGCCAGCGCCGCCTTTTGTGCTAAACAGGTGGGCGCGACGGTTCCTGTGGCGGGTGTAACCATGGTTCTCGTCATCATCACTTTGGCTCCCCCGGCTTGCCGCGAATGAGCGCTTCCGGATGTTGCTCGAGGTAGTCCGCAAGCACTCGCAGCGATCGCGCCATGCGGCTGATCTCCATCAGCGTGCTGCTCAGCTCCTGGGCTTGCGCTGAATCGGGCGAAATCATCGTGTCAGCAGTGTTCAACGTCCCGCGCGCGCTGACCAGAGTGAGGTTCAATTGGCCCAGCGCATTTTTGAGCTCGTTTCCGATCTCGGTAAACGGCATCTGGTCAACCTTGTCCACGATATCTTCGACCTTCCGCTCAGTGGTCTGCAGGTCACCCGGTATGGTCGGCAGCTGGACTGGTCTCTGCGACCAGTCCACGCTTACCGGCCTCGCGCCCGGGAAGAAATCGAATGCGACCAGCGAGGCGCCGGTCAGCAGATTCCCGGATCGAAGTTGCGCCCGCACCCCATGCGCAACCAAGCTATCGATCAACCTGCGCCGCGCAGCTTCCAGTTCGGCCGGCGGCGCCTGACTGATGACCTGAACGCCCAGCCGCACTGGATCAAGCTCGATCGTTACCGGGATCGAGAATTGCGCGGTTTTAAAATCGATCTGGGCGCGAACGTCGGTCACCTGGCCGATCTTGATGCCCCGAAACTCGACTGGTGCGCCGGGAAGGAGTCCCCTTACCGACTCCTTGAAGATCACTTGATAGGTTTGCGGGTGTTGGGGCGGAGGCTCGTACGCCTCCGCGCGGCTGTAGTACAGAGTAAAAACTGTCTCGGCGTCGGCCGGAGACAAGACCTCGGAATCAACTGGAGTCTCGAACGCGACCCCGCCTATCAGGATCGAGAGGAGCGACTCGGTCCTTACGGTGAGCCCACTGGCCGATAGCTGCACATCTATCCCGCTCGCCTGCCAGAATCGCGTGTTCGGATTGACGTACTGATCGTAAGGAGCCTTGACGAAGACCCGGATGGTGAAATTCCTGCCGCTTTTGTCGAGGTTGTACGAGGCGATTTGGCCGACCTGCAGATGACGAAAGAACAGCGGCGTACCGATGTCGAGCGAACCCAGGCTCGACGTTTTGAGCACGAAGAATCGGCCTGGCACGCCTTCGGTCACCACCGGCGGCGTGTCCAGTGCGATGAACTCGCGTTTGCTCACCTTGGAGTTCCCGATCTCCATCCCGATGTAGGAGCCGGAGATCAGCGTGCCGAGTCCGGTAACGTTTGCCCCCGAAATGCGCGGCCTTACCACCCAGAACTGCGTATCGTCGCTGAGAAAGTCCTCGGTTTTCGGCGCCATCTGGGCGTTAGCGATGACGCGCATGTGGTCTTCGGAGAGACGAATCTTGGTGATGGTGCCGACGTCGACACCCTTGTAGCTGATCTTGGTTTTACCTGCTTCGAGTCCCTCGGCGGATACGAATGTGATGGTAATTTCCGGACCCTCGCTCAGAATTCTTGTAACCGCAACCCAGACCCCGATAGCCGCCGCCACAATCGGGATAATCCAAACCACCGAGAGCCGGGTCCGCTTGCGCGACACGCCTCTCGATTGCGGTACGCTAGGGAGCGTTGTGCGCTCATCAGCCATAATGAACTCCTTGTTCGCTGGCCGCGTCCCAAATCAGGCGGGGATCGAAAGACTCGACCGCCAGCATCGTCAGCACCACGACCATCGCGAAGAAAAACAATCCGGGCCCCGGCTCAACTGACATCAGCGGCTGAAGCTGCACCAAGGCCGCCGTGAAGGTGTCGACGAAAACATCCACCATCGACCACCGCCCGATGAATTCGACGGTTCGAAAGAGCCTTATGCGCTGTTCGTTATTCCGGATCGAACCGCGTTGCACGGTGACGAGCAAATACGCCATCACGGCGATCTTCGCGCTCGGGATGATGATGCTTGCGATCAGGACGATCAGCGACAACGGCCACCCGGTCGGCGACCACAGCAATATCACCCCCTGCAAGATCGTGTCGGAATCGGTGCCAGTAGCGGTGGTAGTGGTCAAAACCGGGAGAACGTTGGCCGGGATGTAGCAGATCGCCGCGGCGATCACGAAGGCCCAGGTCCGCTGGATGCTATCGCGCTTGCGAAAAGCGACCGGTTCCGCGCACCGGGGGCAGTGCCCTTTCTCCACGCCCGGCGCGGGCAGCGAAAGCAGTCCGCACGCGCCGCAGTTTTGCAGCCCATGTTGCATCGCGGTGCTGGGGGCGGCGCTCATGCCTACGCCTGCGGCAACACCGTTCCTGCCGCCTCGCTAGCCACGTCCGCATCGGCCGCCCACTCGATCCGTTCCCATACTTCGTCAGGATCGAACCCGGACTGCATGGCCGCCAGCACAAACACCAGGGCCCCTAGCACAAACAGGGCGAGCCCGGGCACCACGGTCGCATAGTCTGCGATTTTGGTCAGCGCAACGAGTACGCCCAGCATCATTACCTCGATCATGCTCCAGATCCTCGTAAGACGATGGTGCCGTAACAGAACCCCGACCCAGCGGCGTGGTGATTCGCGCAATGCTCCCAGAACGATGGCCAGCATGAAACCGATTTGCAGTGCGGGAGCGATCATCGCGGTGAAGAGCACCAGCGCGGAGACGGTGTCGCGTCTGTCGGCCCACAGCTGCATGGCGCCGCCGAACACCGTCGTCGATGCCTCCCTGCCGACTACGGTCAGCCCAAGCATCGGAACCGAGTTTGCGACGACGTAGAGCAGCGCTGCCGCGATCGCGAGCGCGAGCGTCCGATGCAGCGAATCCTCGCGACGACGACGGATTTCTTCATTGCAACGCGGACAGCGTGCTGAGCCACCCGATGCCAGAGGCGGAAGGCGCTGCAAAAGATCGCAATTGTGGCAGCTTACAAGAGAGAGGTCGGCGACGGGACGATTGTAGAATTCGTTGGATCGACTCACGTTAGCACTGATAACTGCTGGGAATTATTTCGCGAAATAGTCGCGGACCAGCTTAACACCGCTGCTTGCGCTCTACGATGCCAATCCGCGAGTGCTCGGTATATCCTACTTTGGTGTAATGACCTTCCCGCCGAGTCTCAGAAAAACCAAGGAAATGACTCGTCGTTGACAGAAAAGACCGTGATTCTATGAGAAAACCCAAGACATGGCGTGAAGCCGGTTTTTAGTGACTCTACTGGCCAAGCGCGCACCTTCCGCTGCTCCCACAAAACCGGAGCGATGCCACACATTCTTGGCGGGAGACGAGGGTTCATTCCGAGCACGGGTGCTCGCTGGGATTTTGAAACACGCCAGAACGCGCCTTTCAAATCGTTTCGACCTCCCGTTGAATCAAGCTCTGCTGAGAATCTCTCTGTCGTCCCAGCCGCGGCGGGGGACTCTGCTCTTCGGAAGGCGACCACGACTTTAGCCCGTACGATGTACACGCACAGACGTAACCCTGCACCGGCGTAATTTGCCGTCCGGAGGATTTGACACCGGCGCGAAATGTGCCCTCAAGGCTAGAGCTTAGCGTACCCTTTAAGTGCGCAGGTGGCGTAGACTACGAGCTGGTAATTCGAGATGGAACAGGAAACGATACAGCATCTGCCCGCATCATGCTCCGGCGATGACGTCGCCGCCGCTTTGAGCGCGGATGGCGCCGTGATTGTCGATTCGGTCATCGCGCCCGGCTTCATCGATGAACTAAACGCGGAGCTAACGCCCTGGATCGACCGAACCAGTCCCGGCCCTGACTCCTTTTCCGGCAAGAATACGCGGCGGACCGGCGCTCTGGTCGCGCGTTCGCAGAAATGCCGCGAACTGGTGATGCATCCGCTGGCGCTGGGTACCTGCAAGAAATTTCTCGCCCACGCGACCAGCTTTCAGCTTCATCTCACCCAAGTGATCGCTATCGGCCCGGGCGAACCGGCGCAGGCTATCCACCGGGACCAATGGGCATTCGACTTCTTCAGGTTTCCACGAGGGTTCGAAGTCCAGTGCAATACGATCTGGGCGATGAGCGACTTCACCGCACTGAACGGCGCCACCCGGGTAATTCGCGGAAGCAATCGATTTGATGACAAACTGCGCTTCAAAGAGGACGACACCGTTGCTGCCGAGATGACCAAAGGCTCGGTCCTCTTTTACAGCGGCAGCGTCTATCACGGCGGCGGCGCCAATCGTTCCGGCGACACGCGCGTCGGAATCAACATCACCTACAACCTCTCGTGGCTGCGTCAGGAAGAGAATCAATATCTCGCCGTGCCGCTGGAAATCGCGCGCACCCTGCCGGTGGAACTGCTCCGACTGATGGGTTATCAACGCGGTGCATACGCGCTGGGCTACGTGGGCAACCTGCTCGATCCAATCCAGATCGTGCGCCCGGACCTTCCCGCGGGCGTCGGCTACCCGCAAAGCAGCAGCGAGAAGCTCAAACAACAGGGGCGCGAACTACGCTCATCCGCAAAGAGCTAATCGCGGGCGTTACCTTCCGCCCCCTTCTCCGGTCTGAAGCTCTTTCTTGTCTTGTGCGCGCTCTAGCAGTTCTCTGGCGGCGCGCAGGAATTTATCACTGCTCCCTTCGCCTCCGAGCATGCGCGCAATCTCATGCGCGCGGCGCTCTTCGTCGAGCAGTGTGACCCTGCTCCTAGTTGAGCCGCGGCGCTCCTCCTTTTCAACTACGAAATGGCGATCCGCGAACGCGGCGATTTGCGGGAGATGGGTTACGCACAGAATCTGATGAAATTTCGCGAGCTGCTTGAGTTTGCGCCCGACCACGGTGGCGACCGCACCGCCGATTCCCGCATCAACTTCGTCAAAAATCATGCTCGCTATTCCGCGCCTCTGTGCTTCCAACCGTTTCAATGCGAGCATCACGCGCGACAGCTCTCCGCCCGACGCAATCCGCGCGAGCGGCATTGCAGGCTGCCCGAGATTAGGCGCGATGTAGTATTCCACTGTGTCGGCACCTGCCGGACCGAGTGCAATTTCGCGATGCGTGAAGGAGCCTTCTTCCCCGTTCAGCACGCCCAGTCGCGGTTCGAAGACGGGCGCGCGCATTCCAAGCGTCTTCAATTCAGCTTCCATCCGGCGTTCTAAATCCGCCGCCGCTTGTTTGCGATGTGCGGTCAGCTGGACCGCCCGCTCGACGAGTCCCTCAAGCGCCTCCGTCAGTTCGCGTTGCGCCTGCGCCTTCGACTCGGTGACCCCCTCCAGCTCGGCGATTTCTATGCGTGAGCGTTCCAGGGTTGCGATCACGCTTCCGAGCGAACCGCCGTACTTGCGCTTTAGCTGGTTGAGTTCCTGGATTCGTGCTTCGACCTGCTCCAGGCGGGCCGGATCTGCTTCGATCTTTTGCGCGTATCCGGACAGCATGTGTGCGGCCTCCTCGAGGTTGATACGCGCGGCGCGAATCATCTCGAGGGGTTCCTTAAGCTTTGCATCGAGCCGCTCGGCTTCGACCAGGCACGCTTGCGCGCCGCCGACCGCGTCGACCGCCGCACCTTCGGCGCCGTAGAGCATCGCTTCCGCCTCGCTCGCCGCCCGTGCGAGTTTGGTCGCATTCGCCAAGACACTTCTTTCGGCGGCCAGGGCCTCGTCCTCTCCCGCTCCGAGTGCGGCCTTCTCCAGCTCCGAAATGCGAAACCGCGCGAGATCGAGCAGATCGGCGCGCTCGCGCTCCCGCCGGTTCAATTCATCCAGGCGCGCCTGCAAACTGGTCGCCCTATCCCACGCTTGGCGATACTTGGAAAGCTCTGGTTTAAGCTGCGCGTAGCGGTCCAGGATTTCGCGATGACTCTCCGGACGCAGCAGTGATTGCTGTTCGTGCTGACCATAGACCTGTACGAGCGCCGCGCCGATGCGTCCCAGGTTCTGCACGGTGGCCAGGTCGCCGTCGATGGTAACCCTCGATCGTCCACCTTCCGCGATAACTCTACGCACCAGGAGTTCGCGCTGCGCCAAGTCGCGATCCGGAAACCCCTCAAGCGCGGCCTCGCCTTCCAGCGCAAACATCGCTTCGACCGTCGCGTCCATCTCGCCCGAGCGGATCATGTCCGGGGAGCCTCGCCCGCCCAGCAGTAACCCGAGCGCGGTTAGAACGATAGTCTTACCGGCGCCCGTCTCGCCGGACAGGATATTCAGCCCCGGACCAAATTCGAGCGTTGCTTCCTGGATGATCGCGAAATTGTGGATCCTGAGCTCGTGCAGCATCGCCGCTTCAGCCCCAGCGCAGCTTGTTCCGCCACACCTCGAAGTATCCATGCTCGGACCGCACCAGCGAGACACCGTGCGGACCGCGTTTGATGCGAATGCAATCCTCTGCACCGACCATCGATGACTCCTGCCCGTCGACTGTCAGGGTCGCGTCGTGATCCGATACGTTCACGCGGACCTCGAGTTCAGTGGAATCAGGCAGCACGATAGGACGGTTCGAGAGGGTATGCGGGCAAATCGGTGCCAGAACCATGACCCCCAAGGTCGGGAACACGATGGGGCCGCCGGCGCTCAGCGCGTAGGCGGTGGAGCCGGTCGGCGTCGCGATGATCAACCCATCGGCGCGATAAGTGCAGAACGGCTGCTCGTTTGCGTGCACCTCGAGCTGGAGCATCCGGCCCAGCGGGCCGCGGTTGAGCGCTACATCATTAACCGCGATGAAGCGATCCATGCGCCGCAGGTCTTTGCTCGCGCGCTCGACAACGACCTCCAGGGTTATCCGGTGATCAACCTCGTAGTTTCCCTTGAGAACCCGATCGACAGCCTGCTGCGCTTCTTCGACCGTGACTTGCGTGAGAAAGCCCAATCCGCCGAGGTTTACACCGAGAATCGGCGTGCCCCGAGCGGCACTAACGCGCGCGACGCCGAGCAGCGTCCCATCACCTCCGAGCACTACGACAAAGTCCGCACGCTCGGCCAGCTCCTCGCGCGACACTGCCTTCGCATCGATGCGCGCAGCGATTTCCGGTTCCGCGAGCGCCAGAATCCGCTTGGAGCGGATGTGTTGCGCGAGTTTTTTCGCGATCGCAACCGCCTCGGTCTGATTGCGCTTAACTACCAGCCCAATTGACTTTATGGTTCGCTTGGCCACGCGCGTACGCCATTATCATGCGCGGATTACACCAGCAACGCGACCCTGCGCGCCCGGAAGGCGTTCAATTCACGGATCTAGTGCGAGATGTGGGGGCTGATCGGAATGTTGGAATTCTTGCCGTATACAATCGCGACCGCGTTGATGTAATAGCCGACCAGACTCTCGGTCGTCTGCGACTTGCTGGCCAGAATGACGATCGCGTCGGCTCCCGTCTCACAGGCCTTACGTTTGACGGCCGGCAGGACATCCTCTTCGCTCGCGTAGACGTTACCGGTGCCCTCGATGATGCCGACCTTCCGATATTCCGTGAGAGGCTCGTGTCTTAAAACTTTGATGTCGCAATCCGGCGGCCTGGCCGCGACGCCCGACGCCTGAATCTCGGTATAGGTGGCCTGCGCGGGCATTTGCATGGCCTTGACGCATCCCGCCATTCCCAGCGCCAGCGTTCCCGTGATCGCGACCCATCGAGTCAACCTTCGCACGAGATTACGAATAGCCGCCGTTGCACCGCCCGAGCAAGAGCGGGTCGCTTCTTTCCGACGCGGGCCTCGCGTATCCTTGGCAAATCGTGAGCGCAGCGGGCGGTACGAATGCCTGACGCCCATCGCCCATTGCTCGGGGCGCACATGTCGATCGCCGGTGCGGTCGGCGAGGCCTTGACGCGCGGCAAACTCGCCGGATGCGAATGCATTCAGATTTTCACCAAGTCATCACGACAGTGGGCAGCAAAGCCTTATTCCCAAGAAGAAATCGCCTCATTCAGGCACAACCAGAAGGAAACAGGCATTGCCGTGGTTATTGCTCACGACTCGTACCTCCTGAACCTGGGCGCGCCAGACAAAAGATTGCGCAAGCGCTCGGTGGCGGGATTTATCGATGAACTCGAACGCTGCGAAGCGCTCGGTGTCCCTTACCTGGTTGCGCATCCCGGCTCGCACGTCGGCTCCGGCGAGAAGGCAGGCATCCGCACCATCGCAAAATCACTGGATGAAGTGCACACCGTCTGCAAGGGCTTCAAGGCGCAGGTCGCGCTCGAAATCACCGCCGGACAGGGAAGTAACCTGGGCTATTCGTTTCGTCAGATGGCTCAGATTTTCGATGCTGTGCACCATAGCGAACGCCTGCGGCTGTGTTTCGATACCGAACACGCGTTCGCGGCCGGCTACGAGCTGCGCGATGACCAGGGTTATGCGCAAACCATGGGCGAACTCGATGAATGTATCGGCGTCGGCAAGGTGGTAGCTTTCCATCTCAATGATTCGCTGAAGCCCTTCCACTCCCGAGTCGATCGCCACGAACATATCGGCAAGGGCCATCTTGGAGTGGAGGCATTTCGGCGGGTGTTGAATGATCCGCGCTTCGCGGGACTTCCGATGTGTCTGGAAACCCCCAAAGGACCGGACTGCAAAGAAGACATCCAAAACCTTACGACGCTGAGAAGCCTCTTCAAGTAGAGAAGTTCCGAACCCATGCCGAAACGAATCCTTACCGGCGACCGACCCACCAGCCCGCTCCACCTGGGGCACTACGTCGGTTCTCTTCAGAACCGCGTGCGGCTGCAGGATGAATACGACACCTTCATCCTGATCGCGGATGTCCAGGCTCTCACTGACAACTTCGAGCGGCCCGAAATGCTCGAAGCGAACGTGTTGGAAGTGACGCTCGACTATCTTGCGGTCGGGCTGGACCCGCACAAGGTCAAGATCGTCGTGCAATCAATGGTGCCCGAGCTTACGGAACTGACCATCTATTTTATGAACCTGGTCACGGTCGCCACCCTCGAGCGCAACCCGACCCTCAAAGAGGAAATCAAGCAACGCAATTTCACCAAGGGAATTCCGGTGGGATTCTGGAGCTACCCGATATCGCAGGCCGCGGATATCACCATCTTCAAAGCCGACCTGGTGCCGGTGGGCGAGGACCAGCTTCCGATGATCGAGCAGACCAGGGAAATCGCGCGGCGATTCAACCGCCTCTACAAGAAGATCCTGGTCGAACCGCGCGCGATGCTCGGCACGGTTGCTCGCCTTCCCGGTACGGACGGTGGTGCCAAGATGTCAAAGTCGGTGGGCAACTGCATCTACCTCGGCGATTCGCCGGAGCAGCTGCGCAAGCGCGTCATGTCGATGTTCACCGATCCAACCCGTATCCATCCTACCGATCCTGGCCATGTCGAGGGCAATCCGGTCTTCACCTATCACGACGTGTTCAACACCGATAAGGCCGAAGTGGAGGACCTGAAGGATCGCTATCGCAAGGGGACGGTTGGCGACGTCGAAGTAAAGGAAAGTCTGTTCAAAGTCCTGACTGCCTTTCTTGATCCAATCCGTACACGCCGAGCCGAATTCGCAGCCAAACCACAACTCGTGCGCGAAATCATAATCGAGGGAACACGCCAGGGCCGTGCGCTGGCCCAGCAGACCATGGAGGAAGTCCGCGCGGCCATGAAAATCAAGTACGCGCTGGATTGAGTTCGCAGAGACCTGGCCCTTGCGACACTAAAAGCCCAGTCCACATGGATCGGCCGTCCGCACTCATTGCGTGGCAAAGTCCGCTACGGAGCGCCGAGGGCCTGGTCGTGACTGCAAGCAATTTGGGCGCGCGCAGTCTTTCTCGAGCTTCGACTAGCGCAAAATGAGCCGCGCGGGTGTCATGCCCGCGCGGCTCTCATCAGTCAAGAAACAGTTCGCTGAATTTATTCCGGCGTGCTCTTGGCGGGTTTGTTCGAGTTGAACTTGAGCGACAATGACGCAACGCCGGCGGCGACATTTAGCCCGTTCTGTCCTTCAATCGAAACCGGCTGCAATGCGATGGAGTGCTTGAAGCCACCTATCAGCACGTTGGCGCCCGCCCCTACCCCCACTGCCGCACTGGCTGTAGCTCCGGCATAGGTACCGGCCAGCGCGCCCTGACCGAGGTTGGTCGTGGGTGCCAACACCGCCCAGATCATGACTGCCGACGACAGATAGCCGATGTCGGCACCGAACTTGGTGATGGAACCGGTGTAGAATTCGGTATAGCCGGGCTGCAGCGCATATGAGCAATTCAGCGAGCGCGACGAACCGAAGATTAACCCCCATCCCGACGACACATGGCAAGTCAGATACCCGGCGCGCACCGTCGTACTCCCTTGAGCGCGCGCTTGTGGCGCGGCAAAAGCGCTAAGCGCCAGAGCCAACGCAAGGACAACAACTACCTTCCCACTCGAAACCTTCATAGTTCCTCCTTAATTTGGACCGGCCGCCCAGGCAGCTCTGGCCACAGGAGGGATTAACAAGAAAATTGTTTTGCGTCCACTAGTGCGCGCGAAATTTTCCGCAACCCGCCCAAAAAAAAACTAATAAAGGCAACAATTGTAACTGTAGACGACAAGGCAAGAGCAAAGCGAGTTTTGCAGTCGATTCGAGAGCTTGTCTTTTGTTCGGAAAAGCCGGCCAAGTTGGTCGGTTTTTAGTCCACCCAGTGCGATGCCACTAGTTCCCGTATCGACGCGACAAGTCACGTCGTAGAGACTCAGCGAAATCTAAACCCAACAGTTGTTTAAGCTTGGGAGTCGCTCGCTCCATTACCTCGTCAGGGACGGTTGCGATGTCCAGTTCCATGGGCCGTATGACCTTCAAGCCATAATTGATGAGCATCGACACCCTGGGTTTCTCGCTGCGGTTGCGGGAGGTGTCATGCCACAACAACCCGTGTGACACGATGGCGCTTCCGCTCGATCCGGTGACTACGATGGATTCTTTGGAAAATGCGGCAGCGTCCGGTGGCATGCCCCGCCGCTGGCTTCCCGGAACGACGAGGGTCGCGCCATTCTCTTCAGTAAAGTCCTGCATCATCCAGATGACCTGAAGCATTAGTGCGGGTCGGACCGCGAAGGGACCCCGCATCGCCCAATAGGGGTAATCGATATGCGCGCCCATCTGTCGTGCTCCCGGTTCGAGAATTCGGGCAGCATAGGAACTGAGCGTCATATCGTCACCGAGCAGTGCTTCGCCAATCTCCATAAGGGCGGGATGTTGCACGAGGCGCTCAAAGATCTCGCCCCGGTGCAGCAAACTGCCGACCGTACGCTGGCCCGTCCCGAGATTGCGGGCGCGCAGCCCCTTGACCAATGGCGTGTCGGAGCACCCCAGCAAAATCTCACGCGCCTGGGCCGCTTCGCTCGGCGAAATCAGATTGGGCAGGATCGCGTAGCCGTTTCCGTCGGTGAGTTCAGCGACGATCTGCGCCGGTGTAGTCACTCGGCACCTTTAGTATGCCTTAGCGAAGAATGCGCGCTCCGACGCGGGTTCTCCGCATACAATGCAGGTGCCTGCCGGGTGGTTCTGGTTGAACGGAATGGCGCGGCAAGTGGCGCGGGTTTCGTCCCGAATCCGGGTTTCGCAATCGGGATTACCGCACCAGAAGATGCTGGCGAAGCCACCACCGCCCTCGCCCTCCATCTGCTTCTTCAGCTCCGCGTAGGTCTGGAATTCTCGAGTTTCCCGCTGCATCGCGGCCAAGGCTTGCTGGTAGAGGCTCTCTTTAATCTCGCCGAGCAAAGCGCTGGCTCGTGGCGCCGCTTCAGCAATTAGGGCATTCGATTTGGCAGCGGGCCCCTTGAGATCGCGCCGGGCAAATACGACCTGTCCTGCAGCAACGTCGCGCGGGCCGATTTCGATTCTGAGAGGAACCCCGCGCATCTCCCAATCATTGAACTTAAAGCCCGGGGAGACTCCGTCACGGTTATCGATCCGGACCCGAATCCCAGCCCTTTCCAGCGATTCGAGAATCGTCTTCGCCGCGGCGAGCACCGCGGCGGCGTCTTCCGGCTTTCGCGCGATCGGCACGATTACGACTTGGGTGGCTGCCACCGTGGGCGGGAGGCGAAGGCCCTGGTCGTCTCCATGCACCATGATGATTGCGCCGAGCAGGCGCGTGGATACTCCCCAGCTGGTCTGCCATGCGTACTGAAGCTGGTTCTGCTCGTCGAGGTATTTGATTTCGAAGGCTTTGGCGAAGTTCTGCCCGAGAAAGTGCGAGGTACCGCACTGCAGCGCCCGACCATCGCCCATCAAACCCTCGATGGCGTAGGTCTCGTCCGCACCTGGAAACCGCTCGGCCGCGCTCTTGCGTCCGACTACCAGCGGTATCGCCAGAAAATTCTCGACGAACGATCTATATACCTCGAGAATGGTGAGCGTCTCGCGCTGCGCCTCCTCGCTGCTGGCGTGGGCGGTATGTCCCTCCTGCCACAGGAACTCCGTGGTGCGCAGAAACATCCGCGTGCGCATCTCCCATCGCACCACGTTGCACCACTGGTTCACCATCAAAGGCAGATCGCGGTACGAGTGAATCCATTGCGCGAACATGTGGTTGATGATGGTCTCCGAGGTGGGTCGCACGATGAGTGGATCTTCGAGTTCCTGGCCGCCGCCGCGTGTAACCACCGCCACTTCCGGAGCGAAACCCTCGACGTGCTGTGCCTCCTTGCGCAGAAAGCTCTCCGGAATGAACAGTGGAAAGTAAGCGTTGCGTGCGCCGGTCTGCTTGATGCGGCGGTCCAGTTCGTCGCGCAGCGACTCCCAGATTGCGAACCCGTCCGGCCGAAACACGATACATCCGCGCACCGGCGAGTAATCCGCCAATTCGGCACGCAAGACGATGTCGTTGTACCAGGCGGCGAAATCCTGGCTGCGGGGTGTTACTTTGCGTTCATCCTTGTCGGGCATCGGACGGGTCCGATCCTCTCGAGGTCGTCAGGCGTCCAAGTCTCCGGCTATTATCGACATGAAGCAATCACCATGGGTACGCTGCGGAGAACTACTATGCGAACTGGGCTGGTGCTGGTCTGGCTGACCTGCGTTCTCGCGACGGTTTCCATCGGAACGGGGATTGCGGTGGCTCAACAACCCCGCACGATCGTGGTGTCGGGAAATGGCGAGGTGTCGGCACGCCCCGATACGGCCGACTTGAGTTTCGCGATCGAAACCCACGCCAAGAGCGCGACGGAGGCGGCATCGCGCAACGCTGCGCTCGCGCAGAAAATCACCGACGCGCTCAAAGCAAAGCTGGGCGACAAAGGCAAAGTGTCCACCAGTGGATTCTCGCTTTCGCCCGACTACGAGCAGCATCAAGGACGCCCGGAAACGGCAACCATCGTGGGCTACAGCGCGCAAAATTCTATCGCGGTCGAGACGCCCGCCATGGATCTGCTTGGTGAACTTATCGACGCGGCGATCGGCGCGGGCGCCAACCGGGTCAACTCACTCAACTTTTCTCTGAAGAATGACACCAAGCCCCGTGCCGACGCGCTCGCGAATGCATCTCGCGACGCGCAGCAGCAGGCTCAGGCGCTGGCCACGTCGCTGAACGTGAAACTCGGGCGCATTATCACCGCATCGACCGAAGGCGCGCCGCGTCCGGTCCCGCTGGTAAGAACCTTTGCGCCGGCGGCATCGGCGATGGCGACCTTCAGGACCCCGGTCGAAGCGGGTGACATCACGGTTTCCTCCACGGTGTACCTCACCTATGAGATTGAATGACGGCTCAAGCCCCGCTTAACTTTTCCGATGCTTAAGCCCGGAGACCCCATTCCGCCTTTTGATTTGCCGGCCCTTCTCGACGGCCGCAGTGGCCGCGTCACGCTGGCGGGAATCCGTTCCGAGCCGGTGGTGTTGTTCTTTTACCCGCGTGACTTCTCCTTCATTTGTCCCACCGAGGTGACCGGGCTCGGCAAGGCGTTGAGCCTTTTTGCCGGAGAGAAGACTTCCGTTTTGGGTGTGAGTGTCGATGATGTAGAGAGCCACCGCCGCTGGGCCGCGGAACTTGGTGGAGTTACCTACCCCCTGCTGGCCAACCAGGGAGGAGAATTCGCCAAGGCTTGTGGGGTGTTCGATGAGCATGAGCAGGTCGCGATGCGCGCTACCTTTCTGCTCGATAAGAAGCGCGCCGTGATCTTTGCTGAGGCCAGTCCTATCAGTGTCGGCCGCAGCGTGGATGAAACGCTGCGTATCGTGCGCGCCTATCGTATTGGCCGCCCATGCCCGGCGGACTGGGAACCCGGCGATGCCTTCGTGCCCGGCGACCGAAAGTACTGACAGCTCTTGGCGCTTCCCTATCCAGCAGAAAAACGGCAACTCTTTGAACGCCTTTCAAGCGTTCGCGAAATCGTATTCGGAATGCAGGATGGCGTCCTCACGACCGGCGGGGTACTGGCGGGATTGAGCGGCGCGGTTGCGAACCACTCGGAGCTAGTGCTGGCCGCGCTTGCTTCGACAGCTGCCGGGGCACTGTCGATGGGCGCAGGAGCTTATCTCGGGACCAACGCGGAAAGCGAAGTGCTGCAGAGTGAGTTGGCACGCGCGCGGACCGACATCGAGCGGAAGCCCTACCTGGCGCAGGAGGCGCTCCTCGATCAGCTCGAAAAAGAAGGGCTTTCGCGCGATGCGGGCTATCGGGTGGTGCGGCTGCTAAGCAGCTCGCCGCAAACGCTGATATCCACCGCCGAACAGAAGATCTTTGGACTGAGCAGAAGCATGCTGGCCAATGCCGCGGTCGACGGGTTGGTAATGGGAGTCACGTTCGCGGTCGGCGCCCTGATCGTGCTGCTTCCGTATATTTTTGTTTCGTCGACGCGACCCGCCCTTGTTGCCGCGCTCGCGGCGACCGCGGTCGTGCTGTTCGGCGTGGGGTACTTCGAAGGATGGCTGGCGCGCAGAATGCGCTGGCGTTCGGGGCTGCGGTTCCTGCTCATCGCGCTGGCCGCCGCCACCGTGGGCTACCTCATCGGTTTCGCAACTTCGCCTTTGGGCGGTACCGCGAGATGACCGGCTACTCATCGCTCGCAGCGTACCTGGCTCACTGGCGTGCTCTGCAACGAGAACAGCAGAAGAATCCCGCTCCGCCAAAGTCGCCCGTGTTGGAGGAGATGAATCGCGTCGTGCAGGAGATTCTTGGCGCAGAAGCCAGGTATCTGCAGGAAGAGCCGGCAGACCCAGCCGCTCGGCGCCATCGCGATCGCGCCCAAGCACGACTGCGCCGCGAATTGATCGCTCGGGGCACCGTCTCGGAGTAACCATGGGCGCTTTTCTGGTACGTCGAATCGTGTTCGGCATCATGGTGCTGATCGGAACCTCAATCATCACCTTTGCGATCGCATTCGTGATCCCGGCGGACCCGGCGGTCACCATGGCGGGGGCGAAAGCCGACCCGCAGACCCTCGCGACTATTCGCCACGAGCTCGGCCTGGATCTACCCGTTTATCTTCAGTACGCACGGTATCTCGACCGCGCTCTACACGGCGATCTCGGCCGCTCCTACGTTCGCCGTGACAGCGTCGCGCATCTGATCGCAACCCGATTTCCGGCGACCGCGCTGCTCGCGCTCACCGCGATGGTGGTGTCGCTGGTCCTTGGCGTCTTGCTCGGCTCCATTGCCACCGCATATCGCGGTGAAGCGACCGACAACGCTTTGCTGGTTTTTTCGTTGGCGCTGGTTTCGATGCCGGTTTTTTGGCTTGGAACCATGCTGCTCATCGCGGGTGGCTTGTACTTGCGTTCGTTTCCATTGGGCGGATTTTCGGGAGCATCGAGTCTGGTGCTGCCCACGCTCACGCTGGCACTGGGGTCGGCGGGATACTATTCGCGCATCCTGCACACCAATCTTTCCGAGGCCATGGATCAGGAGTACGTCCGCACCGCGCGGGGCAAGGGTCTCTCCGGCGCACGGGCGATGATGCAGCATGCGATGGCTAACGCGCTGCTGCCGCTGGTTACCCTCGCCGGGCTTGATCTCGCCGGGTTGCTGTCGGGCGTGGTGCTCACGGAAACGGTCTTCAACTGGCCGGGAATCGGCAGGCTCGCCTACGAAGCGATTTTCAACCTGGATATTCCGCTGATCATGGGAACAGTTCTGTTTTCGGCTTTTCTGATCGTGGTCGCCAACCTGGGCGTGGACGTGCTCTACGCTTGGCTCGATCCACGCATCCGGCTGTCTGAGGCGGGATGAGCGCGCGCGGATTTGGCAAGCTCGAGATCATCGGCGGCGCGATGGTTCTCGGCCTGGTCGTGGTAGCGATTTTTGCGCCGCTGCTGGCGCCCCACGATCCAACGCGCGCGGTCGCCGCGACCTACGGCGACCCTGGGGCGCCGTCGCTCGCCTTTCCGATGGGCACCGATGAGCTCGGCCGCGACGTCCTCTCGCGAATCATCTATGGCGCGCGAATTTCGCTCACCGTGGGGGTCGCGGCGATGGCAGTCACGATTGCAATTGGTGTCCTTATCGGTCTGCTCTCAGGATTTTTCGGAGGCGCAGTCGATTTCACCTTGATGCGCTTTACCGACGTGATGCTGACCCTCCCCGCCTTGCTGCTAGCGATGGCGTTCGTGGCGGTGCTCCGCCCAAGCCTGCTCTCGATCCTGCTGGTTATCGGCCTGGTATCGTGGACCCAGGTCGCGCGCGTGGTGCGGGCGGAGACGCTTTCGATGTCTAGGCGCGATTTCGTGCTCGCGGCGCGTGCGCTCGGCGCGGATCCCGGGCGGCTCATCGCGCGCCACGTGCTGCCGAACGTCTTGCCGGTGGTAGTGGTCATGGCGGCCCTCGGTACCTCCAATACACTGCTGCTGGATGCGGCGCTGAGCTTCCTGGGGCTCGGCGTGCCGCCGCCCACGCCCACCTGGGGGCGCATGATAGAAGAGGCAACGATTTATTTCCGCACCGCGCCGTGGCTGGCCACCTTTCCCGGTCTGGCTATTTTCTATGCCGTGCTAGCATTCAACCTGCTCGGCTACGGGGTATTGCGGACCCGTACCCAATGATCCGTACTTGGCATAAGCGGGCGCTATTCGCCCTTGCGGTCGTGCCCGCCGCCCTCTTCCTTTTCGGATGCGGCAAGGGCGGTGGCGAACTCAGTCTGCCGCACGGCGCCGCGGTGTTGCGTATCGCCGATGCCGACGATGTACCCACGCTCGATCCGGCCGCGGGCTACGACACCGAGTCGTGGACCTTCGAACAGGCAATCTTCGATACCCTGGTTCGCTACGGCGACGACAACGTCGACCTTGAGCCGGATCTCGCAACCACCTGGGAGTCGTCGTCCGACGCCAGGACCTTCACCTTTCACCTGCGCCGGGATGCGCGATTTTCCAATGGCCGTGCCGTGACGAGTGACGACTTTCGTTACGGAATCGAACGGGTGCTCGATCCGGCGACCAATTCGAGGGGCATGGAATACTACCGTGGCATCGTCGGTAGCGCGGATTTCGCGGCGCATCGCGCGGCACACGTCCGCGGCATCGAGACGCCGGACCCGTTTACGATCGTGTTCCATCTCGATTCTCCGGATCCAATTTTCGTTCACAAACTGACCATGCCATTCGCGTCCGCGATTCCGCGCGAAGTCGCACAAAAGTGGGGCGACGATTTCTCGCATCACGTGGTGGGCAGCGGCGCCTTCATGCTCCAGCAATGGCTGGGCGAGGAGCGGCTCGTGCTGGTGCGCAACCCGTACTACTTCCAGAAGGGGCAGCCCCGGCTCGATGCGATCGTCGATTCGCTCGGGGTCACGCCCGAGCTGCAGTGGCTACGCTACGAAGCCGGCGACCTCGATGCGGTCATCGAGATTCCACCCGCGGAGTTTCCCTACGTCATGAAGACCCCGCGGCTGCGTGCCTTGACCCAGAAGAAAACCACGGTGACGACGCGCTATCTCGGGATGAACTGCCAAATGTGGCCGTTCACCGACGTGCGGGTGCGTCAGGCCATCAACTACGGAATCGATCGCGACAAGCTCGTGGCGCTGCTCAACGGCCGTGGCGTAGCGGCGACCGGGGTGCTGCCCCCCAACCTGCCCGGGTTCGACGCGCGCCTGAAAGGCTACTCCTACGATCCGAAGCGTGCGCGGGCGCTGCTGGAAGAAGCACACCTCACGGCCGGCTTCACTTTCGAATTGTGGATGCGCGCCGACACGACCATGTTGATGCTGGGTCAGTCGATTCAGCAGGACCTGGCCCTGGTCGGGCTGCACGTGGAAATCAAACCGGTCGCGTGGGGGCCGTTTCTCGAAGCGATTCGCGATCCCCACACGGTGCAAGCCTTCCTGTCCGGATGGGAGGCCGATTTTCCGGATCCGCAGAATTTCCTGGGCGTACTGCTCGGGCGCGACCAGTGGCGCGCCAACAACGACGCCTTCTATTACAATCCGCAATTCCAGGAGTTGATCGATCGTGCCTCCGACCAGACCGACTTCAAGGATCGTTACCAGCTTTACAATCAGGCGGAGAAAATCGTAGTCGCCGATGCGCCGTGGGCATTCCTCTACTACCCGGTGGTCTACGTGATCACCCAGCCGTGGGTCCACGACTATACGCTTAATCCCATGCGCCCAACGCGCTTTGAGCGGGTCTGGGTTTCGAAGCACTAACGTCGAGCGCAACCAGAACGGAGGCGCGGTTAGATGGCGGTGGCTTTGATTACGGGGTGCAGCTCGGGAATCGGAAAATACACCGCGCTGGAGATGGCCCGCCGCGGACACCGGGTCTTTGCCACGATGCGCAACCTGGAGAGCGCTCGCTTCATCCACGCGGATGCCGGGAAAGCGCACCTTACGCTCGAAATTCTCCAGCTCGATGTTACCGATCAAGGTTCCGTGAACCAGCGCCGTACGACAGGTGGTCAAGCGGGCAGGCGCCATCGACGTTCTCGTCAACAACGCCGGAGTGGGGAGCGTCGGAGTGGTCGAGGATTACACCGACGAGGAAATCCGTTACGTCTTCGAAACGAATTTCTTCGGTGCCGTGCGTACCACCCGTGCAGTACTGCCTGTCATGCGCGCGCGACGGTCAGGCACGATCATCATGATGAGTTCGATCTCCGGACTGCGCACCTTCCCTTTCTCCTCGGTCTATTCGGCCAGCAAGTTCGCTCTGGAAGCTATCAGCAATGGCTTGCGCTACGAGCTGAGGCCGTTTGGGATCCGCTGCGTGCTCATCGAGCCCGGCAACTTCCGAACCCGCGCCGGTTTAAATATGCACTTTCCCAAACGCATTACGTCCGGCTCGGGCGAAGTGACCAGCGATCCGCTGTACTGAACGCTGGCCCGCCGCCCCCTGCACCCGTTTCCCATCTTTCCGCTGGGTGATGCCCACGATATCGCCAGTCTCGCCGCGGAGGTTGCGGAATCGGATGAACCGAAAGCTCGCTACCCTATTGGGGAAGACGCTCAATATTATCTGGGGCTCGACAGCGCGGCGTTCGAGGAGCTGGTGCGGCAAAGAATGAAGGCGTGAGTGAACCGCTGCATTTATTGGGCAACACCGCTCGCCGGCAACTGATAATGCTCAGGCAGGTTCTTCTATCGCCGTGAGTTCTCGCGTCGCGCGCGGCAGAAAGCACAGGCCGATCAGGCCGTTGCAGAACATGAAGGTGAAGTGCGCGGCGAGGCTGTAGGCGAGAATTCGCGCCGCGGTCGCGTTACCGGAGAAGAACAGCAGCCACGCAGCCTGACTGGTCCCCAGATGAGCAACTGCGATCGGCAGTGCGGCCGCAAGAAATACCAGCGGCAGAAAGAGCATCAGCTTGAAGAACGGAATCGTTATTCCGTAAAGCGCAAGCGCGAAGAATTGCGCCACCACCGAGCCCAGGAAACTGGGCGCCTTGATCGCAAGCACGATCAGGTAGTCGAGCGGTTTGGCGGCAAGAAACGTCGCCAGGACGGGGCCCGCCCTTCCGGTCTCGACCCACTTGCGAATCCGTGCGTTCCTACGCGCCAGGGCGAAGAATACGATGACGCCAAACAGCACCAGCCAGGCGCCGAGGTAAACGATTCTCAGCACCCCGATGATGCGTGCCTGGGTGGGTTCGGTGGGTACGTAGAACAACACTCCGACCGTGGAAAACAAGAAGAGCTGGTAGACCTCGAGCAGTGCGATGAACAGGATCGAACTTAGCGCACCGAGAAATCCGATCTTGGCTTTGCGATGCAAATAGTAGGCGACACCGCCCTGCCCGAGGTTGGTATTGATCATTGCCAGCAGGTACATGCTGGCGCGAATCGGCAGGATCTCTCCCCAGCTCAGCGGCGCATTGAAGCGGCGCACGACCCAAGTCAGGCAAAATGAATCGATGACAAAAAAATACAGCGAGTAGGGCAAAAAGATCGCGACAAACCTGGTAAGCGGCACATCACGGAGCGCATCGCCGACCTTGCCGAGCGGAATTCGCCAGAAAATCAGGGCGAAGATAAAGAGTGTCCCCGCATAAGGAATCATCCGCCGCCAGAGCGGTGCCCGCTTCTTGGCGGGCACCGGCCCCGCCTGTGGCGAAGCTCCCGCCGCGCTCATGGTTCGGCCGCCCGCACTCGCGCGGTCCCGGTGAGGACTTGAGCGCCGTGCTGATTTTCTACCCACAGGTCGAGTTCGAGACGATCCTGCTCGGCCCGGACAATCCGCGCGTGCGCGGCGATGGTATCCCCAAAGAAAACGGGTTTGATCATCGCGACTTCAAATGCTCCGCCCTGAAAAAACCGCTCACCGAAGGTATCGACGACGAGCTGCATCGCGACAGCGATCGTGTGTTCCCCCGCCGCAATCGGCGCAGCGAAGCCGGCCCTAGTTGCTGCAACACGATCAGTGTGGATATTGGTGCGCGGACCCCGCCGCGGCGGGTGCTTGAGTCCACGCTCGTAAGCCTGGGCAGCGGCGTCGTCGAGCAGGTACGGAACCCCAGCGAAGTGACTACCCACGGCCAGCTCCTTCACCGCGTTCATGCCAACTCACCCTCCGGATTGATCAGCACCGAGGTAATTGCCTGGCGCATCAGGAGCCGGTTGTCGGTCGCATCGCGGGTTTCGTACTCCAGCGTGAAGTAGAACTTTCCGCGCTTGCGTTCGGTGGCAGTCACGGTTCCATCAACCCGCACCGCTTGTCCGGCATGAACCGGTTCGAAGGATTCACATCGATGCCGTGCGTGCACTCCTCCCTTTCCACCCTTGAAGTGCTGCGCGATTAGCAGCGCATAGTCGTTTAGCCGCATGGTAGGAGGCGCGACGGGGGAGTCGCCCTGGTACAGCGGATTGGCGGTGTGCAAGGCGGCCGCAAACGCACTGATCTGCTGCGACTCCAGGATGTAGAAAATCGGGCCGAGTCGCATTCCCTGATGCAGACTCTCGGCGCGCATCTCGACGCGCTGGTCTTTTGCGGCTGCCTGCTCGGCCATTGGGGCGATTGAACCATTCGCGCAGCCGTGACACAGTCGGCGGCGCATTTCCATGGCGACCAGGTCTATCGCACCATATGCGCGCGCCGCACGAAAGCACCTTTCGGCTGCAGATCCGGTTCTGGCCACGATTATTGCCGAAGTTGGTCCGTGCCGCATAGCGAACCGTCCGGAACGATTTGCCGCCCTGGCGCGAGCCATCATTTTCCAGCAACTCGCCGGCGCCGCAGCGCAAGCAATTCACAATCGCGTGGTCGCCTTGTACCCGGGCAGGCCGTTTCCGACCCCCGCGCAGATTCTTGCGACCCCGGATGAGACTCTTCGCAAGGCCGGTCTATCCGCGAAGAAAGCTCTCTACCTGAAGGATCTCGCCCGCCACGTCGAGGACGAGCTGCTCAACTTCCATCTCTTCGCAAACATGGACGATGAAGCGATTATCGCCGATCTGACGCGGGTCAATGGAATCGGCAGGTGGACGGCGGAGATGTTCCTGATGTTCAATCTTGGACGTCCCGATATCCTGCCCGTGGGCGATTTGGGATTTCGCAATGCGGTCATGCGCGCCTACAAGATGCGCAAGCCGCCCAAACCCAAACATCTGGCGAAGATCGCCGAGAGCTGGCGTCCCTATCGCTCGGCGGCGGTGTGGTACTTATGGCAGAGCTCGGACATCATCGTCCCCGCCGCTGCCAAGAAAACCCCGGCGCGCGTTTCGCGCCCGAAGCCCACCGCGCGCAGAGTTGCCGGCAAACCCGTGTGAAGCGGGCCCGACCACAAGGTCAGGCCCCGTATTCGTTAATTTTCGGCTCCACTCGCGCGGTGCGCGGTGGTAGCTTGCCGATGTTTGAACGCGATCCACCCACTGCGCGGTGAAGGAGTTCTGAAGGATGCGACCAATCAAGTTCAACGTCGGATTGCCGAATGGGGATTTCGCCAACTTGTGCAACTTCGCAAAGCGTGCGGAAGAGCTCGGTTTTTACTCAGTCTCATTCGACGATCACTTCTTCATGCGTGGACCCATGGCGAACCCGACTCAGCCCCACCTCGAATGCTACACGACGCTCTCGGCAATCGCGGCTTCGACCAGCAGAGTCAAGATCGTGCCGCTCGTCACCGCGATGTCGTATCGCAACCCGTCTCTGCTTGCGAAAATGATGGCGACGCTGGACAACATCTCGGGCGGGCGACTTATCGCCGGCGTCGGCGCCGGCTGGTTCAAGGAAGAGTACGCCGCCTACAACTTTCCCTACCCCTCGAATGCCGAGCGTATCGAGCAGATGCGCGAGGGTCTCAAGGTGCTGAAAACGATGTGGTCGGAAGACGAACCCGCCTTTCATGGGCGGTACTTCTCCATCGAGAAGGCCTACTGCTTCCCGCGCCCCGTTCAGAAGCCACATCCACCGATCCTGATTGGCGGGGGTGGCAAACGAATTCTGCAGATCGCCGCCGAGGAAGCCGACATCCTCAATCTTAATCCTCCGGTATTGGAAGGATTCGTCGACATCCCGAGCGCGCTCAAGTTTGACAAGACCGAAGTGAAGCGTCGTCTCGAAATGGTGCGCGGCTTTGCCAAGAGCGCGGGCCGCACGGACGCTGTGGAATTGTCCGCGATGAGCATCGTACTGACTGCAAAGGACAAGAGCACCGCCGACGCGATGGTCAATGCAACCGCGCAGTCATTTGGCGTCAAAGATGTGGCGGTCGCGCGTAATTCGCCGCAGGTTCTGGTTGGCACTACCGATGAGGTTAAGCGCGAACTAACCTGGCGGATAGAGAATTTCGGAATGACTTACTTTTTCCTCAATTTCATCATGCCAGACATGGCAGAGCTGTTCGCTAAGGAAATCATGCCGGCCTTCTCGTAGACGGTTCGCGACACCGGCGCCAGCCGGGGCTCATCGGTTGAGCGTTCATGGATTTCTGTCAAATGAAGAATCCATTGCCCACGGCAACCTCAAGGGTGTAGGTGGCGGGGCGTCTGGAATTCTGAGCGGCGTCGCCGCAGTCGCCACGGTGGTTGCAGCGATCGTGGGAATCCTGAGCCAGTTCGGCCTGATTACGAGCCATGATACACCCAAGACGGTGGCGGGGAGCCCGATACCGGGACCAACGCTGGTCACCAAACCGACAGTTGCGTCGGTCCTAGCGCCGGTCGAGGCGGCGCCCGCTGCTAAGCCGTCGCTCGTCGCACGCGCGGTCTCACCGCATCTTCATGAGCGGGCGGCGTGTGACGCCGCGGGTTGAGGTTGCACTCACAGAACCCACAGCTTCACATTTAGGTGCGGAAGATCGGAACTTGTCGCATTTGGAAACCCCCGAGGCCGCGACCACCCCTGCCACTATCCATCACAATCCATCGGAAAGCATCGCTGGCGCGTGGCGCGACCAAGGAATGGGGGCCTGCCACTTGATCAGTCAGACCAGCGGCAAGTTCCAGATAACTAATTATGACCAGGCGACCGGCGAGCTGATGTCTCAGGGTGAGGGCACAATCGACGGCAACCACGTCGAGATTATTGACAATCCGAACTCGCGGCGCCCGGTAACTGTGGACCTTCACATCGCGCCCAACGGTCAGTGGCTGACCGGCAAAGTCACGCGTTTCGATGGAACGCGTCGCACGATGTGGCAATGCCTCGGACCGGCTTTTCCAAAACCGAGCTGACCTCGCTCGGCACGGAGCCCTTAGTCCTCCAGTACGCTTCCGGCTCACGTGTGTGTGAGGGTCGCCGAGGTGCGCTGAAAGTTCAACGGACTTCGACGATAGGGGAGCCCTCGGTCACTCGGCGAACATCGGATTTGGTTTCGGAAATCCCAGCTCCGTCAGCTTTTCGTCAATCTCCTTCAACTCAACAGACTGGCCGGCCCTTTCCGGCAGTTTTTCGACGCAACTTCGAATCGCGCGCAACGCGCGGCCAACCTGCCCAGCCTGCCGATACACGAGGAAGAACACCGCCCACGGCACCAGCAGCCCCGCTACCAGTGTGATCGTGATGAAGATATGCGAGCGCGACTCGGCACGCGCGACCACCTCCGCCATCGCGCCGTCGTTGGCCGCGTTCAAGTCCGCGATCAGGCCCTGGAGGTTGCGCAGTTTGGGCTCGACGCTGTCGTCGCCGGGGCTGGCTTGGCGCAACTGGTCAAAAATTGGATTCGCGGTTTGCGCGATCTGCTCGATCTTGTCGAGCTGGTCGCGCGTACTGGCGTGGGAGCGGGCCGAGTCCACGAATCCAACGAAGCGACGCTCCTGCCCTTTGATGATTTCCAGGCCGTCGGGCTGGGTCCTGCCCCAATCCATCTTGTAGAGGGCCGACTCGAGGCCGTCGGCCGCGCGCAGTACTGCGTACTGATTTTCCTGGAGCAATGCGGGCATGAGCCCGAACAAATAAAAGGCGCCGGCGAGAATGGGTGTCGCGATTAACAGTACCAGCGGTGCAATCGCTGACACGAGGCGCAGTTTTGTAGCGATCGTTATTCGGGTCATCGTGAGTTCCTCGCAACAGCAGCGGTTCCGCCGTGTGGCTCAAGCCCAAGGATGCGCAAGCGGATGAGCGAAACGCAACGGC
>DASXMJ010000180.1 GCA_036495685.1 Candidatus Binataceae bacterium
CCCACCACTTTCTGGGCAATCAGGCTGCGGCACAACTCCATCTTGAGCGCAGCATGACTCTCGCGGTCGAATTTGGCGCCTTCAACGCCAACTTCTTCGGTTTTGATCCGCGCATCAGCGCGCTGGCGCCCTTGCCCGCACCTTGTGGCTACGTGGCTTCTCCGATCAAGCGCTTAGAATCGTGCAAAAGGCCATCGATGAAGCGGCAAGCCGAGGTCATCCCGTTTTGGTCTGCGTTTCGCTGGCCTATGTCTCGACGTTGTTACTGTGGACCGGTGATCTGCCAGGAGCCAGCGACCTCATCGAGCAATTGATCGTACATGCCGGACGATACTCGCTTGCCCCATATCGTGTTCTTGGCATCGCGCTGAAGGGCGAACTTGCGGTTATCCGCGATGAGCCGGAAGCCGGTCTCGATTTGCTACGGAGCGCGCTGGAGATCTTGCGGGCTCAACAGTTCAATCTCCTCATCACGGGCTTCATCGGCGCGTCGGCGGAAGGCCTGCGCAAGACCGGGCAATTCGAGGAGGCGCTGTTCACGATCAATGGAGGCATTGCGCATGCGACAAATAGTAGAGTGGAATTGGACTTGTCCGAACTGCTCCGGATTAAGTCGCAGATTCTCGCGGCGCAACATGACCGTGAATCAGCCCTGAGCTGCCTGACCGAAGCGATCGACGTCGCGCGCGCCCAATCTGCGCTCGCCTGGGAGCTGAGGTCGACAATGGCCTTGGCCCGCTTGCTCGCCGAAGACGGCCAGCGCGATCAGGCCCAGCACACGCTGGCACTCGTCTACGACCGCTTTACGGAGGGGTTCGAAACCATGGATCTCAAGTTGGCGCGCGCGCTGCTTGAGGATTTGCGACAACCACTTTAGCCGCTCCACGGCGCGCCGGTAGCTACGATAGCATTTACACCGACTGGTGATTTGGCGAAACGGGGAAATCCTCCGCGACTCTTACACTTTCTTACACAATCAAACGCGCCAAGGCGTCGGCCTTCGGGCATGTTCGTTGTGCGCAATTGTTTGGCATCTTTCGAACCGGCACCATCATGAAATCCCTTGCTCCGCCGAACGCTCCGGTCGCTCTCCCGCCCCTGGTGGCCGCCTATGTTGAAGCAACCAACAGCTTCGATCTCGAACGATTACTGGACACTTTCGCCGAGGACGCTCTCGTCAATGACCAGTTACGGGACTACTGGGGAAAGCCAGCCATCAGAGAGTGGGCGAAGCGCGATATCATCGGTGAACGACTGACGATGAAGGTAACCAACGCGATCATCCACTATGGAAACTTCATCGTGACGGCCAATGTCGACGGCAACTATGATAAGCGCGGCTTACCTGATCCGCTGGTTCTCGCCTTCTATCTCACCGCCAATAGCGATTTGATCGTTCAACTGATCATTCTTCGCAATCGATCCGGTATATGAGCATCGACATGCTCCGCGGTGAATCTGGCCGATACAATCAACGTGCCCCTCGTGCAGATCGCGCCTCATAGACCAATGCGTCACCCAACACAGGCGGTCTCAGCATCACGATAAACACAATCTTACACCGTTAAACTCGCTTATGTTGCGAGGCGGTGCAACGCTCTAAGCAGATTTGTTCAATGCCTCCGATCTGAGAGAGCACGTCATGCACGAAAACGAACACATCGAAGCGATAGAAGGCAACGAGGTTTTCGGCGCCCCACGGATACCGAAGCAACCCATTACCTGGACGATGACGGCCAAGGCGAGGCCGCACAGGCCTTCCGAGTTTGAGTCAGTCTTACTTGCGATAGCGGGACACGATCTTCGGCAGCCACTTCAGGTCATCCAAAACGCTCACGAGTTTCTCGGTCGCGGCGTTCGCACGACATCTGAGCAGCGCCTGCTGCGGTTCGTTCAGGCCGCCATCGACCGATTGAGAGGTCAACTTGATGAATTAGTTGCCGCCCTTGAACTTCGCGGACACGCCAAGGGGGTGAAGCTAACGCCAGTGCGGGTCGGGCGGTTGTTGCAGCAAGCTACCGACGAGAACGAAGTTGCAGCCCTAACAAAGGGAGTTTGCATTCGTGCGGTGCCCACCAGCACCACGATTGAGAGCGATGCGCTGCTTCTAGGAACTATTCTGCGCAACTTGGTCAGCAATGCTATCAAATACACGCAGCCCGGTGGCCGGGTTCTCGTCGGATGCCGTCACACTGGCCAGACCATCCGTATTGACGTGTATGACACCGGAATCGGTATTAGCGGGGACCAGATGCCTCGAATGTTCGAAGCCTTTACCCGTCTTGATGCCACGCGACGCGATGGTCTGGGCATCGGCCTCTTCATCGTGCGCCAGGCGATCGGAATTCTAGGACACCGCATAGACGTCGCCTCTACCCCCCGTCGCGGGTCTCGCTTTTCGATTTTTGCGAGCCAAGCCGAAGGAATCGCCGACAAAGTCTGCTGAAGAATCAACAGAGCCGCCTCTGTGGCGGCTCGACGTGGCCGGTGGAAAG
>DASXMJ010000181.1 GCA_036495685.1 Candidatus Binataceae bacterium
TGAGCTGAATAAAAATGTCGTGTTCCGGGTATAGTCCCGCTGCGACCATCGGTGCCTTGAAGAAGAACGAGAGCCACTCCTGGATTCCGTGCATACCTGCGCGATGGGCCAGGTCCAGGAACAGTACCAGGTCGAGCACCAGCGGCGCCGCGAGGATTGAGTCGCGGCACAAAAAGTCGATCTTGATCTGCATCGGGTAGCCAAGCCATCCGAAGAGATCGATGTTGTCCCAGCCTTCCTTGGCGTCGCAGCGCGGCGGATAGTAGTTGATCCGCACCGAGTGAAACACATCGCCGTAGAGCTGCGGATACAACTGCGGTTGCAAAATCTGATCGAGCACCGACAGCTTGGTTTCTTCCTTTGACTTGAACGATCCGGGGTCGTCCAGCACCTCCCCGTCGCGGTTGCCGAGGATATTGGTAGAGAACCATCCCGACAGCCCGAGCATTCGTGCCTTAAGTCCGGGCGCGATGAGCGTCTTTATAAAGGTCTGTCCGGTTTTGAAATCCTTACCGCAGATCGGGACGTTCTTCTCGCGCGCGAGTTCGAGCAGCGCCGGGGTATCAGTGGTCAGGTTGGGTGCGCCGTTGGCGTATGGAATTCCCATCTTGAGCGCCGCGTATGCGTAAATCTGGCTCGGCGCGATTTCCGGATCACTTTGCTGAAGTCCGCGCTCGAAGCGTTTGAGGGACTGATGCACTTCCGAGGGCGTATGGAACACCTCGGTGGAGCCGCACCAAATCATCACCATCCGCTTGACGTTGGTGCGCGCCCGGAACTGGCGGATGTCTTCCATCAGCATCTCGGCCTTTTCCATTTTGTTGCGGCCTTCTTTCACGTTCGGACCATTGATTCGGCGTACATACTCGCGATCGAACACGGCCTCCAGGGGATGAATTTTTTCGAGCGGAACGCGCACCTGTTCGACCAGGGCCGGGTCCAGCACGGAGGCATTGCGGGCTGACTGGTATGCGTTATCCTCAAAAATATCCCACGCGCAGAATTCCAGATCGTTCAGCGACGCGAGCGGGACGAAGTCCCTGATCAGGGGTGCGCGGCCTTCGGTGCGCTTGCCCAGACGCACGGTCGCGAGCTGGGTCAACGAGCCGATCGGCTGGCCCAGACCACGCTTGACCGCCTCGACCCCCGCGATGAAGGTCGTGCTCACTGCGCCGAGTCCGGGAATCAGGACACCGAGCTTCCCGTCCGCGGGAGCGAAACGCACGTTATCTTTCGTTGGCAAAGTGAAGCTCCTTGGCGCCTGACACGATCATCATTCGATGCTGTCGGACGGCGTCGCCTGGGCGGATGCTTGGGGTTGGCCGCCGGACGAGGCCTGCGAGGTGGATGGCATGCCTGGTAGCTTGCCCGTCTTTTCGTATTGATAGCCGGAGTAGGCAAGTCCGGGTATGGCCAGCCAGATACACCCGCTGAGCCCCAGGCCGGCAACCAGCATGCCCATGAGCACGAGCACTCTCAAGCTGGTTCCCGCGACGGCTCGCGAGCGCGCTACCAGCTCACCTGTCCTCATCGTCTTCCAACTGTTTTTCGAGCGCGCGCAGGCGTCGCAGAATTTCCGTCAGACGTGGCCAACCCGCAACGTAGCGGCGCCACACCCCAATCTCGACGGCCGGGCAGCCCGCCATGACCGCCCCATCGGGTGTATCGCGATGCAGTGCGCCTCGCGCGGCGACCATTACGCGATCGCCGATCGTGAGGTGATCGGGAGCAGCGGCCTGGCCGCCGAACAGGCACCATTTGCCGATTTTGGTTGAGCCGCCGATACCGACTTGCGCGCACAACCGCGTGTATTCTCCGACTTCGCAGTTGTGGCCGATATGGACCTGGTCGTCGAGTTTCACGCCACGGTGTAAAATCGTGGCGCCGAGCATCGCCCGGTCGACGGTCGATTTGGCGCCGATCTCGACGTCGTCCTCGAGAACCACGGTCCCGACCTGGGGAATCTTCACCAGTCCACCATGGTCTTCGACGAAGCCGAACCCGTCCGCACCAATCACGGCTCCATCGAGAATCGTCACTCGGTTGCCGATGGTGCAACCTTCGCGAACCACCGCCTGGCTGTGGCAAGTAAAATCGTCGCCGATGCGAACGTTCGGATAGATGGTTGCGTTAGCGTGCAGCACGGCGTTGCGGCCCAGTGTGGTACCTGCGCCGATCACCGCGTTGGGTCCAATCGAAGCGTTCTCTCCCAGCTTCACATCATCCGCGATTTGTGCGCTCGGATGGATTCCCGGCAGTGGGCGATAAGGGGGAAAGAAAATGCCGACCGTGCGCGCAAAGTCGGCGTAAGGATTCGCGCTAATCAACGCCGGGCATCGCGCCTTGTCGACGAATTCGCGCGCGACAATGGCCGCCGCCGCCGAAGTTCGCTCGAGGGTCGGCGCGAATTTCTCCGCGGCCACGAAGATGATCATGCCAGGACCGGCCGCTTCGATTGGCGCTGGGGCAAGAATCTCGGTTTCGCCATCGCCACGCAGCTCCAATTCCAGCCGAGCGGCGAGTTCCTTGAGTTTCATGACTTCACCCGGACACGTTAGCTAGTCAGAATATTGCAACCTGGCGGCACAAGAAACCCGTTCACTGTATGGCGCCCAGCGCGTGCAAAGCGCCGAGCGCGCCGCCGGGAGTTATCTCCCGAAGACAGTTGTAGTGCCCGAAGCGGCAGGTGCGCGCGAGGCAGGGGCTGCAGATGAGATGCTGCCACAGAACCCGGGTTCTGGGTCCCAGCGGGCCGGTCCGCGCGGGATTTGTAGAGCCGAAAATTCCTACCGTAGGCTGTCCGAGCGCAGCCGCGACGTGCATCGCGCCGGAATCATTGCCGACAAACCCATCAGCTAACTTGAGCAACGCGACCAGCTGGCCGACGTTGGTTTCTCCGGCGGCGATCAGCGCGCCGTGGCGCGAGGCCGACGCGATCGTCGCACATTGCGGACGGTCATCGGGCGCACCTACCAGGACGCATTCGGCATCGTGACGCTCGGCGAGGTCATTGATGAGCTGGACGAAATGCATCGTCGGCCACTCCTTGGCGGGACCGAACGCGGCGGCAGGGGCGATAGCAATCAAGGGCGAACCCTTACGCCTGCGATGCGCATGGAGCCAGGCGGCCATCTCCTGCAGGCGGTTTGGGTCGGCGGTCAGAGCAAAATCCCCTGCGTCTCCTGATACGCCGATCGTCTTCTGCACCATGGTGAGCCAGTAGTGAACCTGGTGGTCGTTCATGGCCTGCGGAGGCGGGGCGATCTTGTGGGTGAGCATTAGGCCGCGCAAGTCCCTTATGTACCCGGCCCGGCGCGGAATTCGCGCCCTCCAAACCCACAACGCGGATTCGAAGCTGTTGGGAAACAAGACGGCCAGGTCAAATCCACGCGATCGGATGGTGTTAACCACCGCGCGGCGATCGCCACGACCACGAATACCGCGGCGGACCGTGTAGGGGATTATTTCATTGATCCATTCCACTCCATCGAAGAAGCTTGCCAACTCGCTTTTCGTCACAACGGAGATGCGTGCGCGCGGGAACGAACGGCGAATCGCGCGCAAGGCAGGCAGACTCATAACGAGGTCGCCGAGCCAATTGACTTCTTTTACAACGATACGTTGTGGGGGTGGTTGAACCGAGTGATCCATTCCCAAAGGGGTCTCAGCGCCGCACGGAATAATAGCATCTGCTTCTTCTTACCGTCTTCAAGCGACGCTGCGGCGCGGGGGTTCCTTCTTCTGGTTACCGAGCCCTCGTCTTACCGAGAAGGGGAAGAGTCCGCCCCGATGGCGCGACACCAAATTCCTACCGGCCAAACTAGAACGGCCTGTCACCGTTGATTGTCACCCGCTCCAGACGACGCTCCGCGGCGGGATTGTCACCGACCGCGCGATGCTGGGTGCAGCGATTGTCCCACATTGCAACCGAGTTGTTTTGCCATCGGAAGCGGCAACTGAAATCCGGCAGTTCGATGTGACGTTAGAGAAAGTTCAGCAGCGCGGCACTCTCCGCGGATTTCATGCCCTTGGTAGAGGCGGTGAAGTGCGAGTTGACGAACAAGCCTTTGCGACGGGTTTCCGGGTGCGTGCGAATCACCGGATGCTCCGCCGACATGCTGCGCAGCCTGTCTGCGTCGCTGTCGCTGATCTCCTCGTGACGATACGCCGACAGTGCAAAGACGCGGCTGGTATCGTGAATTGCGACTAGCCCGGCGAGCAGGTGTTGCATCTTGTCCGAGAGCGCCTCATAAGCCGCATACATGCTCACCCACATCGTATCGCCCCCGAGCGGTGGTGCGAGCACACATCGCAGCACCGAACCCAGCGGCGGCTCGGGCAGGAAGGTCAGGTCGGCGTGCCAAGCCTGCGCGACATACGGGTGGTGTTGGTCGCTCTGGAATACCACGAATTCCGGATAGCCTTGATCCTTGAGCGGCTGATCGAAGGGATGGATGTTCAGGGTGCCGAAGCGCCGGGCAAATGCTCTATGCTGATCTCGAGTTAACTCCTGGTCACGGAAGAGCAGCACCTGGTGTGTGAGGAACGCCGCCTCAATTTCCGCGAAAGCGGACTCGTCGAGATGGGCAAGCTGAACTCCGCCAACTTCCGCGCCGAGCGCACCAGCGATTGGACTCACAGACAGGTGCCGCCAGGCGCTCATCAAGATTCCTCCGCGGCGGCGAGCGATTGAAACGGAGCATCCATGATCAGTCTGACCGCAGTGGTTCCATCTGGCAGTCTGAAGCTCGTTTGGCGGACAAATCCCATCCGTTCCAGGTATGACACGAAGTGGGCATCCGCCTCGTATTCCGTGGTCCACGCACGGAGAGCGCCAAGGTCGATCAATTGGCGGCCAAGCAGCTTGAGCAATCGAGTGCCCAGGGTTGAGCGGTCCGATGGAGCCACAACTACAAACAGCCGGTATTCACCGTGCGGCGCGTTAATCGCGGGCGGATGGAGTTTAAAATTGTCGCGGTGCTCGATACAGGCGTACCCGACGATCTGATCGCCTGAGGTGGCGACAATGTGTCGTTGTATGCCTTCCGACGGCGAGTACGACCTCCGATTTTCCAGCCACTCTTGCTGGCTGGGTGCACCTGGTACTTCCATTAGCGACTGGTTGGCCAGGTTCAAGATCGCGCGCCAGTCGTCCTCGCTGGGCATACGAATGCTGAATTCGCTCAATATTGTGCTTCCCCGGCTGATTCCACCTGAGCTCATGATAACGGGACGCCCGGGCCCGTAATATCGAGGGTGCCGCACGCTTATTTCTCCAACGGCCGGCCCGGGAAAGCGGACGGGCCATGCAAGCATTTCTGCGGCGGCTTTCGCTTGCCGCCGTGTGTGCAGAATCTTGTACCGCGGCAAAGTTCGACATCTCCGGACTGTGTGCGCCTCCTCTTCAACCCGGTCATCTGGCCAGCGGATCCCCCTCTTCGGGTTACGCTTGGGGTGAATGCGATTCGATTTCTATTGCATTAGCCATGCTCACCAGCTCTGAAAGCCGATGATCGAAGAGACAAAATACCAGCTAATCGGAGGTGCAAAAACCTTAAGCGAAATGGGAAAAAAGGACTGGCTGGTCCATAATTGCTTAAAGGGTGGTCATTAGTAAAAAAGGACTCATCGGTCCAAAAATCCTTTTCTCGAAATTAGCCTGTCGAATTTTACTATTAGAAATATTGACTTCTTTGTGGAGCAGTAATATTAAGGTGCGCAGTTTAGATGGTGAATCCTTGGGGGCACGTTCCGAATGGGCGCCTGCCCGGGTTGGGGGTAAGAGATGGGATTCAGGCGCAGGGAGGAGGTCTTTAATGATAGTTAGAGCAGCAGCGGTTTCTACTACCCGTAGTCTTGGTCGGTTCGTTCTGCTGGTGATCGCCGCGACGCTCGCCACGCTGTGGTCGACGGCGGCGCGAGCGACCATCACGCAGGGTGACTTCTCGGTATTCGGGTTCTTCGAATCCCGCACGGAGGGACGCTGGGGGCAGGGCGGCAGCGCCAACAACGGAAGCCCTACCACCTTCACCCATCCGACCCCGACGACGACAGTCGCGAAAATGGGACTCGCCTCTTCTTCTACAGGCGGCAGCTGGGACTTCAATCACTGGGACCTTAGCGAGATGCGGTTTTTGGCCGACATCCGGCCCGACTACCACGTGGTCAAGAACTACAAGTTCATGGGCCGTTTCGACACCCTGGTCTTAAAAGATGCCGACTTCTTCGCGTTCTACCGTCCGTGGTACGACACGTTCGGAACCTTGAAGGATCGCGGCCGCGCCGAACCGGGCAACAATTGGTTTACCTACCAGCAATCCCAGTTGCAGCAGCAGTATTTCCGCAACGACCTGCACGAGTACTACGGGCAGCTGAACTTCACCGATAACTTCTCGATGCGTGTCGGCAAGCAGCAGGTCATCTGGTCGGAAGCGGATGCGCTGTCCGGTACCGAAGTAACCAACCCGGTCGACGGGACCTTCCACGGGTTCATCCCGTTCGAGGCCGCGGAAGACTTGCGCAAGAATGTGCGGATGGTGAAGTTCAACTACATCCTGCCGGACTTCTATAAGACCGCCAACAACGAACTCGAGGCCTTTTGGATACCGGGCGACTTCCAGGGCAACACCGTCTTCCTTGGGTGGACGACCGCCGACGGGCGCAACCCGTGGTCTGTCCCGGCGGCGACGGGGCCGGGTCAAGCAGGCGCAGTAGCGGGCGTGCCGGCGGCCTTCAACAACAATGGCATTAATTTTCAAGGCCAACCGATCCAGCACCGCAGCTTCCTCCAGACAATAGCGAAACCGTTAACCTTCGTGGGTGGGGCCTTTGGGAACTTCAACGTTATTGGCCCCCATAACGACCCTTCCAACTCGCTTGAGAATAGTGAGTTTGGCATGCGCGCATCGAGCCTGCTGCCGATCGGCAATGGACTTCAGGCCAGCTTCATCTATCTTTATGAGTTCCGGAATTGCCCTGTCAGCTTGAACACCGCGCTGACTACCCTTCCCGGCGGCTTCCCAGCCTTGGCGACAGGGGGTGCAGCTCTGGTACCCGGGCAATTCTTCTATGGTATTCCCGGACAAAGGTCGTTCCACAGAACCAATCCGGCTGCGGGTGTTCCTGTATTCGGCACCGTGTTCGCGAGCCTCAGTACCCGCTACCGCCGTAATTCATTCTTCGGGTTGACCGGTACGTATTACGACAAAGAATGGACCGATATCGTTTACCGGTATGACAGCCTGTACACTCCCAACTTTGGCTTGAACTCTCTGCCGTCGAACAAGGGCGAGTGGGCGGAACAGGGTCGGTTCATCCTTGCTGGCGACCGTCCAACCTACATTCCGTGGCTGTCCAAGCAGCACACCTTTTTCACGGCCCAGTACGTCAACACCTGGACTCCTGACCGTCCCACCAACGCTGTCCCCAGTATCGCTAACAACATCGGTAAAGTGCGCGAGGACAGCAGCTTCTTCTTCGTGTCGGCGGTCAACTGGATACTCAACGGCCAGTTGGTTACCACCAACGTGTGGACGTGGGATGTCGACGACGCGGTGGGCGCCCTGTCGTCGACCAACACCTACCGCTATTCGCGCAGCATTCTGTTCGGGGTGAACGCGTTCTGGGCGATAGGGAAGAGCGGGCGTTACACCGACCCATTCCTGTACAGCGCGCAGCAGCGCACCAACGAGATCGAGTTCACAATGACCTATGAGATTTGATCGGCTTTACAACCACGTGCACCGCGCCTTGTCTTGGCGAGCTTCGAAAGGTGTCGGGAACTGATAACAGGAGGCGAATGTAACATAGATTGATTTAATCAATCGGCCAAAACGAACTGTCGCCGGGTTGCGAGATTTCTTGCTGCCTTTCGGCTCGGCTTCACGTCGTTACACCCCCGGGTTGGAGCCCTAAAACTACGAACACCTCCCCGGGAAATGGCGCTGACGGCCGCGGTCTTGACACAACCGCGGCCGTCGCTTTTCAGGATGCCGGTCATCTAGTCCGCCGCGCGTTTCAGCGAAAGGCCAAATCCACGATGCGATCGTTGCCCCCGGGCGCGGCTGGGTCTCGAACAAATCGGACATCAACCGCGCCCAACAACCTCTAGCGGAACGCGCCGCCATAGGTGCAAATTCCCGGCTCAAATGAGCGTGGGCGGCGTGGTTTGCTTGCGCTACGAGCGAGGCCAGTCTCCGACCCCG
>DASXMJ010000182.1 GCA_036495685.1 Candidatus Binataceae bacterium
CGACAGTTCACGTAACCTACCAATTTGAGGTTGATAGGTTAGTTTGTTTTCGGACAAGAGGAGATCAGGGTCGGTTACCCGCGTTTGCGCAAGCTTCCTCGCTAAGGATCAAGACCAGCCCAAAGGCCCAACCGGAGCTGGGAAGCGTTGGCCATTGAGCCTCTAGCCGGAGCTTTCGAATCGGAAGTCTCGATTCTCACGGAGGGTAAGCAAACTGGCCCGGCAAAAACCGAGTCTAGAGCGGGTTGCGTGAATCCCCGGAGGGAGTCTTCTCGGTCATTGTCATAGACTACTCAATGGTGGTCGGGAAGCTTGGATCCACAATTCAGAGTGTTAGTTTGGGCGGCGGAACCTGGGCGAGAAAATCGATCGTGCGGCGTTTGAGCGCCGAGTCGCTCAATCACCCCGCGGTGTCAGCGGATCTGCTCGGAACCCGGTTTGACCGGAAGGGTGAAGTGTAGTGTCGCGCCGCGGTCAGGGTTCTGCGTTGCCCAAATCCGCCCAGCGTGATTCTCGATAATGGAACGCACAATTGTGAGCCCCATGCCCATTCCACTCGGTTTTGTGGTGAAAAAGGGCTCGAACAGACGAGGCATGACTCCGGGGTCGATGCCCTTTCCCGAATCACGTACCGATACGCGTATTTCGTCGGGCTCTTCCAGCGCTGCGAGGAGAGTAACTTTGCGCGGTCCCTCACTGTCGCACACCGAATCGAAAGCGTTCATGACCAGGTTGAGGACCGCCTGAGTCAAATGGGTCTGGTCGCCGCGCACGAGCGCCGTTGAGTCGGGCAACTCCGTTGACCACGAGATCTGCTTCGTTCTGGCATCGGCGCTCACGATGCGAGCCACGTCGAGCAAAAGCTCCCGGACATAGACCGTCGACGTTTTCACTTCGCCGCGCTTAAACATGGCGCGAACGTTCTTCACGATGTCGACGGCGCGGCCATCGTCGCGGATGATATCCTCAAGGGCCTCGTTAATTTCGGTCAGGTCGGGAGTTTTGGCGGTGAGCATCCGTCGCACGGCTTTCGCATTGTTCAGGATAGCTCCGAGCGGCTGATTTAACTCATGCGCGAGGGAAGCGGTCAGCTCACCCATCGCCATTAGTTGTGAAGTCTGGCGTAATTCTTCGGACAGGCGGCGAATCTCCGCTTCCGCACGCTTTCGCTCTAAGGCATTTCCGAGGATCTCGGCGACCAGCTTTAATCGCTGTACTTCTTGCTCGGACCAGTGTCTCTCGGAAAAGATCGAGCCGACCAGCAGGGCGCCGACCACGAGTCCACCCACCCGGAACGGAACTGTGACGTTGGATTTGTTTCCAAGCAGGCGAAAAGCGTCCTGAGCCGTCGAAGCCTCAGGGGGCAGGTCGTCTATGCGCGAGATAACGACCACTTGGCCCGAATTTACCTTGTCAACCAGCCAAGAGAACTCCCGAGGTGGAGGCGTTCGCGAACGGTGCAGAGCACTCACACCCTCTCGGGCCCATTGATGGGTTATGTAGAGTTGTCCGTCCTGAGGATCTAATTGGACGACGGTACTGCGATCGACTCCCATCGCAAGTACGATCCGTTCTAGCCATCGCTCGATTTCGCCATCGATTTCATCGACCGATGCGCGAACGAAAACTGTCGACAAGTCGGCCAGCAGCTTTTCAAAATCTACCGCTGCCGCGTCCGGAAGCGCACCGTCCTCCAGATTGGTGCGGGATGCGGTCCGCTCGTTCTCCTCCTTGGTTTGATCGACCATAAAACGGCGTAACGCACCCATAGAGAGCGGTGCGCGGAGTCTTTCGTATAGTTCTTATACGTGTGAGTGAATAACCATGGAACTAGGGGAAAGAACCAAGGGGCCCGCAGCGAGCGGCGACGCTTCCTCGATTGGTTTGAATTAGGTCGCACATCTTGCGCATCAAGAGCGGAAGCGTTTCCCGGCAAGCGGAGGTGGCGCTCAGTCTGCGCGAGATTGCTGCGCGCATTGGCGCAAAGCCAGCGCGGAGCGATGAAAGCGGAGACAGGACTTGCCCCATCGCGCATCTTTCATTCTTCAAGATGGGGGGTGCGGTACCTGTCCTGCGGGTTGTCCCAGCCCTTGAAGATCGGCCTGCGCTTCTCCACGAAAGCCTTGCGCGACTCCATGAGGTCGCTCTTCGCGCCGTGATCCCTAAGGCGCGTTGCGAAGCGCTCAAGATTGTCGGGGACCTTGGCGCGCATCGCCCGCATCATGATCAATGTATTCACGCGGCAAGCCGGAGGAAGCGTAAGCAGATGCGTCGCCATCTCGCGAGCGGTAGGCATCAGTTGGCCTCCTTCCACAACTCGGTTGATCCAGCCCAGCTCGTGAAGCCTTTCGGCAGTGAACCTAAAGGCGAACGCTAGTTCCGTCGCCGCAGCGTGCGAGAGGCCGCCCCTGTATCCGTGATCGTAGCCACCAAGCAGCCAGCGCTTGGCTTCCGAGGATTCGAACACGGCGCCGCGCACCGCAACGCGCAGGTCGGCACGTTCTACCAGGTGGAAGCCGCCGCCCATCGCGAAGCCGTTGACCGCCGCTATCACGGGCTTTTCCAGGGATCCGGCGCGATAGATATCGTCATCCCTGCGGCGCGCCGCCACTGCCTCTCCGGTCTTCTCCCGCTCGACCGACTCTTTCATGTCTTCGCCCGCGCAGAAGGCGCGCCCGGTACCCGTGAAGATCGCGACCTCGAGGTCGCGGCTGTCGCGAAACTCGATCCACGCCGCCGCCAGCTGCGCACGGAGCTCCGCGCCTAGCGCATTGAGGCGATCGGGCCGGTTCATACGCACCACCATTACCCCGTCGCTGCGCTCGATCTCGACAATACTCATAGCTTCTCCTTTTTCGCTATTGGTTGCTCGACCCCGACCGCACCCTGCGCCCTCATCTCTGAGATTTTCGCCGAGGAATAGCCGTATTCCCTTAGGACCTCGTCAGTCTCGCCGCCCGGTATCGGGGCGGCGCGCCGCAGCGCTGTGGGTGTGCGTGAGAGCCGCGTCGGCGAACGGACGAGCGTCAATTTTCCCGGCCCGGAGCTCTCGACGGTCTGCGCCATGGCGAGGTGCTGTACCTGCGGATTGGCAAAGACCTGATCGATCGACAGAATGGGGCCGCTCGGGACGCCGACCGCGTTCAAAGCCTCGATCAGCTCCCCCGAAGTGAACGTCCGTGTCTTGTCCTCGACCAGCGCGCGTAGCTCGGGGCGATGTCGGGCGCGACTCCGGTTAGTCGCGAAGCGTTCATCCTTAGCGATGTCCTCCGCCCCGATGACCTTGAGGAAATCGTTGAACATGCGCCCGCCTGATGCTGCGATGTTGATCATGCCGTCTTTGGTCGGAAAGACACCCATCGGGAAGACGGTGGGATGATCATTGCCCGCTTGAGGTGGTACCTCACCATCGATCAACCAGCGCGTCGCCTGAAAATCCAGCATCGCCACCATCGCTTCGAGCAACGAGGTCTGCACCCACTGTCCTTCGCCCGACCGCTCACGCTCGATCAGTGCAGCCATGATGCCGTGTGCCAGGTACAGCCCAGCGCACAGGTCGGCTACAGGAATGCCGACTCGCCAGGGCCCGCCGCCGGGCGGCCCGGTGATGGACATGAGTCCTCCGACGCCCTGCGCGATCTGATCGACGCCGGCGCGTTTTGCGTACGGCCCGTCCTGGCCGAAGCCAGAGATGCTCCCGTAGACAATGCGTGGGTTGAAATTGCGCACGGTCTCGTAGTCCACCTTCAGGCGGTACTTCACCTCGGCCCGGAAATTCTCAACGATCACGTCGGCGTCACTTACCAGCCGATAGAGCACCTCACGACCGGCCTCGCTTTGTAGGTTGATCGCAATCGAGCGCTTGTTGCGATGGAGATTCTGCTGGTCGGATCCGAGAAAGCCGGAGTCCAAGCCGCCCGGATCGACGCGCGTGACTTGGATTACCTGCGCGCCATGGTCCGCGAGCACGCGCACGCAGGTCGGGCCCGCACGGGCGTGCGTCAAATCGATGACCTTGATGTGGGCGAGCGGACCTTTAGGAGTAGATTGGGTGCTCATGTTTTAACCCAGTTTGCAGTTGTGCGGTCGAGCCGCATGTATATCGCCGGACCAAGCCAGTACTTCGTGAAAGCGATCATCCGACAGCTATCAGCGCAAAGATAGTTTGCCCGGCGCGCCGCAGAATATTTTTGTCAATTCGGTACGCCATGGTGATTGGGATTCGGAGTGCGCACGAATGGCAGAAAGATATGGTCCCAATGTCCAATTGTCCATTTCCTGTCAGGTGATAGATGGGGGTAGGAGGAACAAGTTGAAAGTGGCTCAAAGTGCTCTATTGCGCCGACTCTTCTCAGCTTCGGGGTTAGTTCGCCAGGCGAATCGACGAACGGGAGCACCGAAGGAGGAGTGGTTCGTGTCGACCCGGACCCACTCCCTTCACTCTGCAAGCGGGGAAGCCATCGATGATAATGCGGCGGAAACCAGGAAAAAGCGGCCGGTCTAGAGCCGGGCAGATCGGGGTCGCGGCGCTCTGCTTCAAAGGCCGACCCCGCGAGCTTTGAAGCGAGCGACTTTAGGCTCAAAGCGTAATTTTGGCCGTTATCCTAGCGATAAGCGGCTTCGCAGCCAAGGTTGCACTGGGGGTTGCGATACATAAACATGCTCAGGAATTTTCCCGTGGCACTGGAACGACAAAGCTCAGCGGAAAGCTCCGCACTCCGGCGGGCAGCTCATTCGCGCGCCACACGACCTTTGCGGATCGCTCAATTATCGACCCTTTATGAGCGAGTTCCTCCGAACTTTTATGGCGGGGCCGAGCGCGGCATCTCGTACCTCACGGAGGAACTGGTTCGCCGTGGTCATGAAGTGACCCTGTTCGCCTCGGGCGACTCAGTAACTTCCGCGAAGCTGGTATCTGGAGCCCCGCGCTCTCTGCGACTGGCCGGACTGTCCGTGCCGGCAGTCGGTCCTGGACTGCACCTTCCAATGCTCGCCGAAGCCTACGCAAACGCGCACAACTTCGACGTGATCCATTCGCACCTTGATTTCTGGTGCTTCCCGTTTGCGAGGCTGAGCTCTACGCCAACTGTAGTCACGATGCATGGACGCCTCGACGTTGAAGAATCGAAACTAGTCTATGAACGTTTTTCCGACATTCCGCTTGTATCACTGAGCCAGGCACAGCGTGCCCAGCTGCCGATGATGAACTGGCTCGGAAGCGTATATCAGGGCCTGCCCCGCGACCTGCTGAAGTTCAATCCGCACCCGGGAAGTTATCTGGCGTTTCTTGGCAGAATTTCTCCCGAAAAGCGTGTTGATATCGCAATCGAGGTGGCTTTGCGCGTGGGAATCCCCCTCAAAATTGCCGCCAAAGTAGATGCCGTTGACCGTGAGTACTTCGATACACTTATTAAGCCTAAGCTGTGCCCTCCCTCGGTCGAGTACATCGGCGAAATCGCGGAGCACGAAAAGAACGAATTTCTGGGAAACGCCATTGCACTACTGTTTACGATCGGCTGGCCCGAGCCCTTTGGTCTCGCGATGATAGAAGCCCTCGCCTGCGGCGTTCCGATTGTCGCGTGTCCCTATGGATCGGTTTTAGAGGTTGTGCGGGACGGTGAAACGGGATTCATCAGGTCGACTGTGGAAGAATTGGTTGCGGCGGTTACACGCGTAGACAGCATCTCGCGAGCCACTTGCCGAGCCGAGTTCGACGGACGGTTCACCTCCACACAGATGGCTCTGCAGTACGAACAAATCTACCTGAGTCTCATCCGTGCCCGCGAACGGAAGCTCAGGCTCGGCGCCGCCCACACCAACGGGACGGCACATAAGAACCCCGCTCCATGAAAGCATGGTGGTGGACCATGGACTAGGTGCTGACGTGCAGCAACTCACGTTTCGGGCTTTCGAACCAACGAGCATTCAGACCTGAAAAGCGGCTAGCTCAGACCCGTCTGCGTCTCGACAACAATTCCGTGAGGTCCATCTGCGACCTCGACCGAAGTCTGTCCGATGATGCCCTAGGCATCGCGGTTGGGAGTGTCTCCTGCCCCTTAGTCCATCGGACCAAGGTCCAATTGTTCGAGTTTACCTTGGTTGGAGAAACTCAACACGTGAGCCGTCACGGTCCAATGCCACAGCGATTCGTTTTTTCATCGCAGCCGTGGAGGGATAGGCGAAGCAGGCAGAACTTACCGTCGTCCAACATAAGGGTGAAGTGGGCTTGCTGGGTGGTTCTACGGAGCGTCTTCTTACGTACGGCGACCTCCGTCCTCATATCGCTGACGATCCAAGGTGTGATGACTTCTGCCGTCAGAGCTCAGGACGGTAACTACATCTCATCCGGCGGCCTTGGCTCCGTCGACGAATACGTTCGTGAAAAGAATCCTGGGCTCATACATGATGTGCCCGAGCTTGGAGTCGCAGTGCGCAATGGAACAGCGAGGCTTGAGAGAGGAGCCGAGTTGTGCGGCGCGGAGGTGATTCGAGTGATTCCCGACGGGCCTGCAGCGAGGGCTGGCCTCAATGGTGAACAACGGAACCTTGGCAAAGCGATTCTCACCGGTGCCTTTATCGCGGGTGGACTGGTTTTCCCGCCCGTGCTTTTGGGAGCGTTGGTTCTTGGCGAGAGCGAAATCGGAGAGTCGCACGAGACGATTGTCGCAGTAGATTCCGAACGCACGCGCGATGTGGAGGAGTTGGAGCGTGCGATCGGCAAAAGCCATGAGGGTCCAATCCTTTATCTCTCTGTGGTTCGAGGCGGCCTCCGAAATCAGATTCGAGTTTTCGTGCGCGAGACAAGCGAATAGCGAGCTTGGTCCAGGAGTGCTTTTAGAACAGGTCGGTCAGGCCGGCTAGCTGGTCCGCAGAACTCGAGATCAGCTGATCGGTTTCTCCAAAAAGTTGGGCGCTCACAACACGGTCGTGACGCTTGGCTTACGGACTAATTCCTACGTTTTGGTGAAGAGCCGACTCCTTGAGGGCTTTTGAATGCTCGATGGAACTTTAGAGCTCATCGCGCACCCTCTCGGGCAGCATAACCATCAAAGCTAACGGGCAAGGCAGCACTCCCTTTCGCAATCAGCCTAGAGTTTGACTATATGGACGACCGTATAGTATCTTCGCCTAAACATGTGGACCAGGTGGGTGTGAAGATGACCGCCAGAGACGAACTGAATCAGTTCCGGTCAGAGGTCACGAACTTCATAGAACGCGAATTACCCGCTTCGCTGAAAAACAGGTCGACGATCCGTAGCGCCTTCGAAGAAGACGGGGGTGCCGATCGGACCGAGCCGTCGCTCAAGGACGCCCGGGCGCGGTGGCGTGAGGCACTGCGTGCCAAGGGCTGGCTCGCGCCTGCCTGGCCGGTGAAGTACGGCGGCGGGGGTCTGAGCCCGGCGCATCAGTTCGTTCTGATCGACGAGTTCATAAAGCACGATGCGCCGCGGTTCTTCGATATGGGGCTCGGGATGATCGGGCCAACCATCATCTCGTACGGGAGAGAAGAGCAAAAGCAGCGGATGCTTCCGCCGATACTCTCGGGAGAGCACGAATGGTGTGAACTGTTCAGCGAGCCTGCCGCGGGATCCGATCTTGCCGGACTTCAGTGCCGTGCGGTGAAGGACGGCGACGAATACGTAGTAAATGGTCAGAAGATCTGGACCACCTTGGCAAACCGGGCGAACTGGGGATTGCTCATGGCACGCACGAATCCCGAAGCGCCGCGGCACCTCGGGATCAGCATGCTGCGTGTGAATATGCGCGCAACGGGCGTAACCGTGCAGCGCATCCAGAATCTGACCAACCACGAATTTAACGAAGTCTTCTTCGAAGACGTCCGCGTGCCCGCCAATGATGTGATTGGGGAGGAAGGGCGGGGATTTTACTACCTGATGAGCCTGCTGGATACCGAGCGCTCCGCCGTCTCGCAGGTCGCGAGCATCGAACGCACCCTCGAATCGCTGTTTCAGCTTGCGCAATCTCCCGAACTACCTCCGCTCTCGAAGGTCGCGCGAATGGAGCTCGCCAACCGGGCGATCGAGGTGGAAGTCCTGCGCGGTCTCTCGCAGGGAGTCGCGGAGTTGCAGTTCGCTGGCAAGACGCCAGCACATCAAGCGTCGGTTCTAAAGCTGTATCATACCGAACTGGCTCAGCGCATCGCTGCGACCGGAATGAAGATGATCGAAACGCACGGACTCTTGTTCCGAGGCGAGAAGCACGCGCCGCTCGACGGAATGATCGCGCAGCAATATCTCTATGCGAGCACTCTCACGCTGCAGGTTGGAACCTCGGAGATTCAGCGCAACATCATCGCGACACGCGGCCTGGGATTGCCGCGCGGCTGACCATCTCGATCAAAGGTCTCTACACCATGGATATGGGACTAAACGAAGAGCAAGAACTGCTTAAACGGGCCGCCCGCGGATTCCTCGAAAAAGAATGTTCCGAGGCGCATGTGCGCGCAATGGAAGCCGACGAGAACGGTTACAGCCCAGAGCTGTGGCGAAAAATCGCAGACCTCGGATGGCACGGCCTGATGATCGGGCCGAAGTTGGGCGGGTCCGGATTGTCGTTCTACGATTTGTGTATCGTGGTCGAAGAGGCCGGCCGATCGCTGCTGCCGGGGCCATTCATTCCCAACCAGGTCGTCGTCGGGCTTTTGCTCGATGCGGGTTTGCAATCGCAGCAGGAGAGATATCTTCCCGCGATCGCGAGCGGCTCACAGATCCACACCTACGCCTTCACCGAGAGCACGGGCCGATGGAGTGCCGATGATGTCGCACTGGAGGCGCAGCATACGAACGCCGGTATTGTACTCAATGGATCTAAGCTCTTCGTTCCCGATGCGCACGTGGCCGACGTGATCTGGGTGCTGGCGCGGAGTGGGAAAGGCTTCGTCGCGGCGGCCGTACCACCCGCCGCTCAGGGCGTCAGCGTCGTGCAACTCGAGACCATGACCGGAGAAAAGCTCGCTGAACTCATTCTCGAGAATGTCAACATCGCTCGAGGTGATGTCATTAAAATTCCTACACTCGAAGCATTCTCAAATCGCGCGATGGTTCTCGAATGTGCGTACCTGGTCGGTCTCGTCCAGAAGGATTTTGAGATTACTGTAGAATACGCGAAACAGCGGGTAGCATTTGGGCGTCCGATCGGAGCGTTTCAGGCGATCCAGCATAAGGTGGCAGACATGGTGACCGATCTCGACGGGATGAGATTTATCACCTACCGCGCCGCGGCCGCGATAAGCGATCGAGACCGGTCTGCGAATCTGAAGGTGGCGATGGCCAAGGCCTGGTGTAGTGAGGCGAGCCGGCGCGTGGTCGCTCACGGTCAACAAATCCATGGTGCGATCGGGTTCACCAAAGAATACCCGATTCAGCTTTACTTCCGCCGCCAGAAGCACGGTGAGTTGTTCTGGGGCGATGCCGACTTTCATCGCGAACGCGTGGCGCAGATGTTGAGCATCTGAAGTGGCGACCAAGCTAGAAAAGACCGATCTCCGGAAGGTGCGAAGCGAGCGCTCGTCAAAGCGCCTGCTGGAAGCCGCCACTCAGTTAATCGCCGACCAGGGGTACAGCGCTACCTCCATTGCACAGATCGCGCAAAAGGCGGGCTACAGTCACGGCTTGGTAAGCCAGCGCTTCGGATCGAAGAGCGACCTTATCCGGATGCTAGCGCGTGAATTCCAGAGTTACTTCGCGATCGACAGGCTTGAGCCCGCGCTCAAGGAGAGAAGCGGTCTGGATGCGTTGATTGTAGTGATCGAGACGTATCTTGACGCAGTCGCAGGCAGCGGCACCTTGGGCCGCGCATATTATGAGCTGTTTGGGGAATCGATCGTGTTGGTGCCGGAAATCCACGAGACCTTTGTGCAGGCAGATCGCAACTTTCGCGATTTACTAACAAAGACGGTTCGAGCGGCTATCGACGCAGGCGAGATTCCAGCTGAAGTCAACGTACACGCACTAGCGAGCGTGGTGCTTTCGATTGTGCGTGGCATGTCCATGCAATGGCTGCTCGACGGCGCCTCGCTCGACTTGACCGTCATCAAAGGGGAGATCCGCCGGGTCTTCGAACGTGCTTTTGCAGGCTCGGCGAAGCGCTCGCGATCGATCAGGGTCTCCAAGGCTAACGGATGATCTGGGCAAATCTGGAATGACTAACGAAGTTCTCGGTGACGTGCGGGTTCTCGATTTCACGACCATCGTTTCGGGACCGTATTGCACTCGGATGCTCGCCGATCTCGGCGCAGAGGTGATTAAGATCGAACCGCCCGAGGGCGATTTTATCCGGCTTCAGCCTCCGCTTCGCGATGGTCTGAGCGCCTACTTCGCGAGCCTTAACTGCGGGAAGAAAAGCGTCGCGATCAATTTTCGCCTGCCGAAGGGGCTCGACTTAGTCCGCGAACTCGCTGCCAAGTGCGACGTCATCGTTGAGAATTTTCGTCCCGGCGTGATGCGGCGACTGGGACTCGAATACGATGCCCTCGCGCAAAACCATCCTCGGCTCGTGTACTGCTCGATTTCAGGCTTTGGTCAAACCGGTCCGTGGTCCAAACGTAGCGCCTACGCTCCGATGCTCCACGCGGCGAGCGGCTTCGATTTGATAAATCTTTCTTATCAAGAGGGAATGGAACGCCCGCTGGCTGCCGGAATCATGATTGGTGATATCCTCGGCGGGACACACGCGTTCGGTGCGATCCAAACCGCGCTGCTCTCTCGCGAGAAGACCGGGCGGGGTGACTATATCGACCTCTCGATGCTGGACGCTCTCCTGGGGATGCCAACCTACGAGTTTCAGGAGGCGCAGTTTCCCCAGCCGAAGCAGCCGAAGGGATTTCGACCCACTCGCGCAAAAGACGGCTTCGTAATGATCGCGGCGGTGAAGCCCAACAACTTCGAAGCGCTGTGGCGCGCGATCGGACGTCCGGACCTGATAAATGATCCTCGCTTCGCAACCACCAGGGGGCGTGCCGAAAATTCGTCGGCTGTCACGATGCTCTTGGATGAATGGGCAGCGACTAAAACTACCGCCGAATGCGAAGCAATACTTACCGAGGGCAACGTACCGTGCTCCCGTTACAGCACGCTCCGGGAAACTCTGAAGCACCCGCACCTTGAGCATCGCGGTAGCTACGAAGTGATCAACGATGGCGCTGGTTCGCTCAAGGTTCCAAATCCTCCCTTTAAGATGCGTACCGCCAATGCGAGAGCGCGGAGCCGCGTGCCGTCTCTTGGCGCTGACAACGCTGAGGTTCTAGAAAGCGTCCTGGGCTACTCACGCGAGCGCATCGCCGTTCTTGAGGCGCACCGGATTCTGAATCGCAAGTAGGAACCGAAAACAGCCGGCTAGAACAGGAGTGAGAATTCTCCAGATCGGAATAAGTCGCGATCTTCCCGGACCTGTTCGAGAAGTCGATCGGCCGGATTCTCAAGCGAATGCTTCAGAATCTCCGGCTAGCCCCGGCGGTATCGGAGGCGAGCACGGTGGCGAGCCGAAATGCGAGCAGAGGTACTAGAGCTCAAGCATCTCCCGAGTTTGCACGACCGACGCGACCTCGTGACCCATAGCGCGAATCGTAGCCGCGGCGCGCTCGACGATCTGTAAATTTGATAACTGACCTTCTCGGGTGTACTGGTGGTCCTCCAGACCAACTCGGACGTGCCCCCCGAGGCTTGCTATTAACGGCACCATCGGCAAGTTGTCTCCTCCCAGGGTCGCCGCAAACCACTCGCATCGGACATCCTTAATCATTTCGAGGTACGCCTCGAGACTTTTGAGCGTGGGCGGCATGCCGAAGCATTGCTCACCCGCGCCGAGATAGAATTTGAGGATCAAAGGTTCCGACAGCAAGCCTTGATCCAGAAAGACGAAGGCTGCACGCAAGAATCCAGGCTCGAAGATTTGCAGGCTCGGACGCAAGCCGAGTTCGCGCGACCTCTCCAGGAAATACCGACAGGTCTCGTAGCTATTCTGATATACAAACTTGGCCCCGCGGACTTTCTTCGATCGGCGATCGTAAGAAGCAAGGCTCACAGAACCGATGTCAGCCGCACCCAGATCGGGCCGGGTTGCCGGATCCTTGGCGAGCTCAACGAAATGGCTGAAGCGCTGAGCCGCGGTGCCGTCGAAAGGGAACGTCGGCCATAAGAGCGCCCCGCAAGACTCCCGTGCGCGCCGGTACACTTCAGCATAGTAAGGAACGGAACGTCCTGCACCCAGCGGCCGCTCTCAGGATCGCGGACATGGAAATGAATGAGGGCAGCGCCAGCCTTGGCCGCCGCGATGGCATCCCCGGCGATTTCCTGAGGTGTGTAGGGAATGTTCGGATTCAGCTCGCGCGGCGCGTTACCGTTGATCGCGGCTTCAACTATTATCGGCCTGCCCATGGTTTGCCCTCGGCTTGAAAATGTTCCCTAGGGTTAAGACCCAATTAACCATGTTGAGATTCAACGGGTTGGTCAACCGAATCGGGGGGCCAACAGATGCGGGCGAACTTGTTTTGGTTTAGCGACGGGCAATGGGCGAGGATTGAGCCGTTTATTTCAAGTAATCGCCGTGGCGTGAAGCCGAAGAACAATCGGCGCATTTTGAGCGGGATCATGCATGTGCTCAAGAGCGGATGTCGATGGGTCGATTGTCCGCCGGAATATGGGCCGGCCAAGACGGTCTACAATCGCTTCAACCGCTGGAGTGCGCAGGGAATTTGGCAGAGCATCTTCGAGGCGGCGGCCGAACCTGCTGAACCGCCGGAACGAATGGCTCTCGACAGCACGCATGTCAAAGCGCATTGCTGCGCTGGCGGCGGAAAAGGGGGGGCGTCGGTACAGACGATTGGCATCACCAAGGGCGGGCGCAACAGCAAGATTCACGGCCTGGTCGATAAGCTGTGCCGCCCGTGGGTCTTGATCCTCACGCCTGGCAACACCGCCGACTGCACAGTCGGGCCGGCATGTGTCAGTCTGCTCGACGGCATCGCCGAGTTGCTCGGTGACAAGGCTTATGACAGCAACTCGTTCCGCAAATCTCTGCGCAAGGACGGCATCAAACCGGTGATCCCAGGCCGGTCAAATCGGAAGAAACGCATACGTCACGACAAGCAAGTCTATAAGGATCGCAACGTCATCGAGCGCTGCTACTGCAGGCTCAAGGACTTCAGGCGCATCGCAACGCGCTACGATAAACTCGCTCGGAACTACTTCTCAGCCCTGTGCCTCGTTGCCGCCGTGGCATTCTGGCTTTAGTCGTGCGCGGTTTCCGCTTTTTGGGATAACATGGCGAGCGTGTCGGCACCCGGATGACGACGGGAAACCATGAAGGGGAGGTTGGAATGAGCTCGCAGCGAGTGTCGGGAACCGCCGTGCAACGAACCATTGCCGTCCTGGGCTCGGCGGTTTTCTTCGTGGTCGCTCCATTTACGCTGGCGGGGCTCGTTCCATGGTCGATCACGGGTTGGCAACTCCGGCCGCCGTTCCTTGGTCTGGAGCTGACGCGCGGCATCGGCGCGATAATGATTCTCGCAGGCGTGCCTGGGCTCGTTGACGCATTTGCGCGTTTCGCGCTGCAGGGTCTCGGCACCCCCGCGCCCATCGCGCCGCCCCGGAATCTCGTGGTGACCGGTCTCTACCGTTATGTGCGTAATCCAATATACGTCGCGGTCGTTGCCATCATCCTGGGTCAAGCGGTGCTGATGGGCGATTGGCGCCTCATCGTCTACGGCGCGCTGCTCTGGCTCTTCTTCCACGTCGTCGTCGTGGCGTACGAAGAACCCACGCTCGAGCGGACGTTTGGGAGAGAGTACGAGGCGTTCCGCGCCGCCGTCCCGCGCTGGATACCGCGGATGACCCCATGGCGGTCGAAATGATCGGTGGCCCGCGGTTGTGCGAGCCGCTGCTCGCGACCGGTCTCGGACGCTTCACCGGCGCCGCGAGCAGGCACGCTAACGGCCCTCGGAAAAGAACATCTCCCCCATTGGCGAAGCGGTTGGGTTTCAGGCGCATCGCAACGCGCTACGACAAACTCGCTCGGAACTACTTCTCAGCCCTGTGCCTCGTTGCCGCCGTGGCATTCTGGCTCTAATCAATTGAGTCTGGACCCTAGTAGGACCCCGAAGGCCTGCAGAAGTCCAGCGCGACCGTTGCGCAGCTTTCCCATCGTCTAGTTCGGCGGGTACGAACGGACTGTGTCGCGGCCCCTCCGCGTTTACGAAGGGTCCAAGCTTGTTTGCCCTGCCTGGAGCGGAAGGAGCGCCGCGCGTATCAGCTCAAACCGCCCTGCTCGAGCCAGCGACGGCACTCGGGCGTCAACTCACGGTCGGCGGCCGCGTCATACAGCCGTAGTTCGTCGGCACCGAGCACATCGCGCCAACGGCCGTTGGTGCCTTTGTGGAAAAAGGAATCGCTACCGCCCCTGAGTATCATCTTCGTCTGCGGCACCAACTCCTCGCCATGCTTCTTCATTTCCGCAAAGGTGCAATTGCGCACGATCCTCGGCCACGCCTCCGCTGGCGGACGAATTTCCAGGAAGCTCGCGATGCGCCTGGTTTCACCCTCCAGATCGACCAGTAAATCCGCAAAATGCACCAGAAGAATATTGGGCAGGTGATGATAGTCCCACCACGTCCGTGCGTGGCGCAGCACTGAACCGAACGGATAGCCGTCGTGTTCCCAGGGGTAACAGCCGCGGGTCATCCAGTTGCGCCAGAGCTCATGGACGTCCTCGGGACAGGGCCGCAATTCCTCACCGACTCGCCCGGGCAAGGCGTTGGTGAGGCTGAGCATTTCTGGCGTGAAATTCCTGTAGAAATTCCACAAGGACATGAAGATGTCGCGCGGGTCGCGGCCTACGCATATGTACTTGATATTTTTGTTGAACGGCAGGCCGTCCAGGGGCAGGTGGGTTTTGACCGCGCGCCGATGGGTCTGCCGATCGGTCCGGCTAAGCACCAGCTCGAGCGGGAAGATACGCTGGTCAATCCACGGCGACAAATCGGGAATTGAACCGGGCAGCTCTCCTGCAAAGATGAGGTTAGCGACGATGGTCTGCGCCCATGTCGTGCCTGCTTTGTAGGTTGTGGCGACGACGATGTCGTCCACTCGCGGGGTAAAATAGTTCCAGCGCAGCGCATCCATCGAGAAGTTTTGATACAGGTGCTTGACGGTGGGCAAAGTGTCGTCGGGACTGGGCATCGGCAAGACCCCGCAGTTCTGGTTTAAACCTTGGCGAATTTACACAGTCTATTCACAATGGTAAATCGCGGGATTGAAGTCAGCACGCTTAGTCACTCCAGTCGGACCCTCACTTCCTTTTCGGTATCCTTGCTGTGCGGAGATGATTAGTGTGGTTTCGAATTCGCCCACCAAAGTCGTCTCATAGCCGAGCGCTCGAAGGTAAGGGGAGCGACCGAGAACGAACGGTGCCGCTCGTCATCAAATCGACGACGTTGCAGTGAACCGTCAAGTAAAATCAAGCCGAGAGGCGGACAGAACGAAGACACCAGAAGGCGCTGGTGTTGAGAGCGCTCAGCTGGCCCGACGAAATTAAGCGTCCTCTTCAGGGCAGAATAGACGATCTGAGGATCGGGCGTTGCGTTGAGCCAGGGGATGTCGGAGTCGGGCACCGACGGCGCGATGAACTCATAGGGGTCGGTCGGTAAACCTCAGTTGCCAGAGCGTCGCAGCTTCCAAACCAAGTTGATTCCGATGAAATTGATGATGTTGCTGGAGAAGTCGCCCTGTACGCGACCCGCCAGCGGTCCCCGCTTGACGTCGTACGGTGCGTTGCTGCCGTCCAACACCTCGTTCGCGATGCCGAGCACCAAGTCGTCGTTGATTTCGTACTGAATGCCAGTTCCGTAGCGTAGTTGCCGATCCAGCGGAAGATTCGGGGTGCGATTCTCTTCAGCCACGGGCGAACTGTCATAGGCGAAGCCGGCCGACCACAGCCACCGATCCGCAAGGCGGTACTGTCCACCAAATGCAATCTGAAGCGTGTCATTGTAGTGCAGGTTGACGGCCAAGGTCTTCTGCGTCTCTGCGGAGATGCCCAAGGTGGTCTGCCCGAACTGTGACCAATTCTGCCATCCGAGATTTCCCATCAGCGCGAACTCGGGTGTGAATTGATACAACCCGCTGGCCATAAACTGCATCGGCTCGGTCTGCCCGAGGTTGACCTTGGCGCCGAGTAGCCCGCTCTTCTTCAGAGCCAACCTGAGTCCCGGGCCGAGATTTGTGATGAACGGATGAAAGCCGAATTTGAAATCGACCGGAGAATTGTAGGTGAGTCCGATCTTGAGCTTGGGAGTGGGGCGCAGCAGGAATCCGATATTTCCGCCGAATGCCTCGTCCCAGGATTCGATCGACAAGCCGCCATCACCAAATTTGGGGAGAATATTGTTGATCTTGGACTGTGATTTGAAGCGCGCCACTGAGAAACTGAATCCGGCTCCGACCGAGAGCCAGTCATTCACGCGGTATGCGATATTCGGGTTGATTTGACCCGTTATGAAAGAACTACTCGTCGTATAATACCGCCCCACCCAGTTCAGGGAGTAGTCAGAGGCCAGGCCAAAGTCCGAATAGAGAGCAGCTCCGAGCCACAGGCGGTCACTGATTTTCTGCGCATAGAAGACGCCGCCGATTGGAAAAAACACCCCAGCGTTGCCGCCGCCGCCCCCACCGCCCGGGACGTCGGTTTTGGGACCTCGATCAAAGTTGATGGCCGGCAGCATCGCCCCGCTCGTGATCATGAGCTGAGTGCGATCGAGCAACGTCATTCCTGCGGGATTGGTCGCGACGGTCGAGGCGTCGGCCGCCATCGCCGCGCGCCCAGCGCTGGCCGTGCCCAGATCGGGCGCACCTGTTTCGTAAAGAGAAATTCCCGCGCCCCATGCGGGTTTGGAGAGCAGGAGCAGAAAAGCCGCGGCAATCTTGGACCGCTTCATGACCGACACTAGTCGCGCACTCTCGATTCAATTTCCATTGGACCAAAGGGTCGCTGAGCTTTAGTTCCATACCGATTACTCGCGGATCGCTGATGAGGGCAAGTACAATCAGGTAGTTGACCGAGGAAGCACTCGGTTAGGATGCGCACTGCAAAGACGTCTCTCCTGTGGTTGAATGACGACCAAACCAGATCTGTTACAGATTAAGCTGTCTGCGCTGATCTCCGGAATGCGAAGGTTTATCTCTGACCCCTCCTCGACGTTTCCCGCTCCGTAGACGGTCTTGCCGGGCCTGGGACGAGACCCGCTGATTGTGAACTCTCGAACACTCGGCGCAACCAGCTCCGTGGCAGCCCTCCGCTCCAACCGGATTCGCTTCGGACCATGCGGCCATACGAAAGCGTTCGTTCAAATAACGATTGCGCGCACGCAACCTTCACGATCCATCCCAGTACCGCCAGAGGCACGCCGAACCTCGCGAGAGGATGGAGCGGGGGCACTTCAGCGCCCGCTCTCATGGCGGCCCAGAAGGCCGTTTGACTAACTGAATAGTCTATTCAAATATTCATCTATGGCCGCGGAAGTCGCCCTGGAGTCGGTTTCAGGTGCGCGGATTATGGCCGCGGCACGAAAACGCTTCGAGAAATTCGGCTACCGCGCGACCACCATCGCGCGTATCGCACGCGATGCAGGTATCGCGGTCGGAACCATCTATTTGTATTTCAGGAACAAGGAACAGATTCTGGTCGCCCTGTTCGAGGAATCCAACGCACGGTGGATGGCGGAGGCCGAGCACGCCGCGAACCAACCAGGGAGCGCCGAAGAGCGTCTCCTGCGTGTCGCGCAGGCCAGCATGGAGCGCAACCAGCGCGACCAACTTCTGCGCGCGGTGATGAACCGCGACCTCGAAATGATCCTGGCTCCGCTCTGTGAAGAATTCCGCGACAAGGTGCTCCGTCACAATGTCAAAGTGATGGCCGATGTCATCCGCGATGGAGTGGGTACCGGAGAACTCCGCGCAACCGACCCCGAGAAGACCGCCTCTATCTTCTGGACGACGGCGGATGCACTGCTTGTGCAAGAGCAATTCCGCTACGAGGAACTTCTGCCGATCTACGTCGGGGTTGTAAGGGACGGGCTGCGCAACCCTGAAAGCCTTAGTACCGAACTGCGAGAGAGCCGAGGCGCAACCAAACGCAAGGGTAGAGAATGAGAAACCGTTTTCGTCTCGGCCTCAACGTCTTCGTCTGCGTGGCCGCCTGCCTTATGAGTGGGTCGTACGCCGCGGCCGGCCCCTGGGGTAATCCGCACTATCTGTACCGGTACATCTTCTGGGGCCTTCGTGCCGAGTGGTCGCCCTCTGATGCATACAAGATGTTCCCGCACCGCACGATCGAGACGCAGCCGCCAGCATACGAGTTCCCGCGCGCGACGACGGGAGTACTGCCGGTCGAGGTCGAGTACCAACAAGGCGAGTCGACCCGGCGTGTAACGCTCGACCAGTTGCTCGACTCCAGCGGTACGCATGCCTTCATCGTGCTCAAGGATGGCAAGCTGCTGGACGAGCGCTATCTCAACGGTTATCAGCGTGACTCCATTTGCATTTCGCGTTCCGTCGCAAAGTCGTTCACCTCGGCTCTGGTCGGCATCGCAATCGACGAAGGCTACATCAAGGGACTCGACGATCCGATCACCAATTACCTGCCCGAACTGAAAGACCGCGGCTTCGATACGATTACGATTCGGAACCTGCTTACGATGGGATCGGGCATTCGTTACCGAATTGCCGAGATGCCATGGGATGAGGACGCGCTCTACTTTTTCTATCCGAACTCGAGGGAAATGCTCCTCTATGATACGGATATCGCCGAGCCTCCTGGCCAGAGCTTCCACTACACGGACTTCAACGTCGGGTTGCTCGCGATAATCATCGAGCGCACGGCGCATCGAACGCTAAGCGACTATCTGCAGGAGAAAATCTGGAAGCCGATCGGGATGGAATATTCGGCACTCTGGAGCGTCGACAGCGAGGAGGACGGCTTCGAACTGTCGCACGTTGCCCTCAACGCGCGCGCGATCGACTTCGCAAAGTTCGGCGAGCTCTTTCTCAACAACGGCAGATGGGATGGCAGGCAGATCATCTCGGAGAAATGGGTGCGCGAATCAACCGCGCCCGACCCGACCGACCATCGTCCATGGGAAACATATGGGGCATGGGCGGAGGCCGGTGGCTATTACAAATACTTCTGGTGGGGTGAGGTGGCCGCGTCTGGTGAATACGTCTACTCGGCGATCGGCCGCTGGGGCCAGTTTATTTTCGTGGCTCCCAAAGCCAATGTGGTGATTGTGCGCACCGGCGGTAGTTTTGGCGTCGACCAGCTCAAGTGGCTCCAGGTGTTTCGGTACATTGCGACATTCGTGAGCCGCGGGGCTGCTGGGTCTCAATCTGGTTCCGCCAACTTTTCGCAGATCAATCCCGAGGTCGAGTTGACGAGGGGCGAAATCGCCCACCCTGCTGTTCCAGGATCGGGCGCTTTCGGCGCCCAAGCGCCAAGCCGGGCGGGACTTTGATTCCGGTACTGCAGGGTACGCTTTTGCAGAAGACCCCCTGCGATAGCGGCTACCTTGAGCGGTTTGGGATGGCGCGGGAGAAATTGCCGCGCAACGCCGGATGTTTATTGACGACCCGTTCGCGTTGCTGAGATCATGCCGGTGTACAAGCCCCGACCCACTGTTCCGGAGAACCCTTCGCGCTCGTAATTCCTATGCTCGTACACCTCGACACCGATATCGGCGGCGACACTGATGATGTGTTTGCCCTCGCGATGCTGCTGCGATCGCCCGAGGTCGAGATTGCGGGCATTTCGACCAGCACCGAGATCGGCGGGAAGCGTGCCGCGATGGCGCGATACGTGATGCGTTTGGCGAACAATAATACTATTCCGGTTGCAGCAGGCGCCGAGGGGAAGCTCGGCTCTTCTCCGTGGCCAATCCAGCCGGAGCTCCCGGCGGAGCGGCTGTTCTGGCCCGATGGACTTGACCCAGTGCAGGGGAGACCCGGCGAGGTGATCGATCTCCTCGATGCGAACATCGCCAGAGCTGCAACGGTAATCGCAATCGGCCCGCTGACGAATCTAGCTACTTACGAAGCGATTCGTCCGGGGCGACTCGCTACGGTTCCCGTGTTCATTTGTGGAGGCTGGATCAACTTCGCACGCAACGGGTTTCCCCAATGGAGTTCGGAAGTCGATTACAACATCCAGCAAGACCAGGAAGCTTCTCGGCTGGTCATCAGCCGATGCGCGCCGACGCTCATCCCGATTTCCATCACCGCCGAGGTATTTCTGCGCGAACCCGATCTGCCGAGACTCGAAGCCGAAGGTCCGCTCGGCCGGCTGATCGCTCATCAGGCGAAATTGCAAGCGGGATTTGAGAAGAAGCAGGAATACGGACGGCAGTTTTCGCTGCTCCCAGATGACCTGCTCAACTTTCACTATGATCCGTTGACTTGCGCGGCGGCAGTCGGGTGGGACGGAATCGATATGTGCGATCTCTCCATCGCGTTGGACTACCGGGACGGCTTTATTTTGATGCGTCGCGATCCGAACGGAGTGCCGGTTCGATTCGCTACGGCGGTGGATGGGACTCGATTCAATCGCTATTGGCTCGATGTGGTGACAGCGCGAAGCTGATGCTGGCTTGCAGTTGCGCCGCCAACCGCTCCACCAACCGAGTCGGCCTCGGCGTGGGTTCGTTGTGAGGCGGCGTCGAAGGCAGGTTTGGCCATTTCAAAATAGGTTTCACTGATTGGTCGGTTACAGGACCTTCGCCACCGTGGTCAGCACTCTCACAAACAGTGGAGACGGCTCGTGCGCCCATCGGTATAGTCTGCTGCCAACTTAGGTCGCTTTCCATCGGAGCTCACCAGTCGAACTTTCAAAACGGCGCTGCCTGACGGGGTCCAGGGGCAAAAACACCTCGCTGCTTTGAGAGCAGCGCTCTCAGTGGCGAGGTAATGCACACGATGCTTCGCGACTACACCATTGTTCTCTGGCTGTTGAAGCTCGGCGCTTTGATCAATCTGTATTTCCTGGTGAACACGCTCCGGCTTCCGCCAGCTGGGGCGGATGCGTACGTTGTTCTGCCGGCACAGATTCTCTTTGCGGTGTCAGCCTATCGGTGCCTTTTCCCAGTACGTTACGAGCACAACGTGGTCTTCCACGATTCCATCTTCTCTTCGATCTTCCTCACGCGGCTGTTCGCGACGTTTAGTGAAATCGCCTACATCTTTCTCTTTTCCCACGTCCTTCGCCTGTTCAACACCGCGCGCGCTGAATGGGTGATCGTCCTTTCCTGGCTGATGGTTGCCCAGGTCGTAGTCTGCCAGGGATTGGTTTGGGCCGCCATCCTGACCGAGCGGCTCGAGCTCTACTACTACGAGGAACTGGGCTGGGCCGTGATTTTCGTGGCGAACACGATTGCCAGTGCATACCTCTACCTGACCGCCCGCGCGCTCGCGGGCCGGGAAGTCCTCCTCCAGCTGAATCTACTTTTCGGCATCGTGTATCTGCCCTGGCAGGTCATTCACCTCGCTACCTTGCGAGCGAATGCGAGGAGGACCAATGGGAAGACGGGAGCCGGCGGCTCGCGGTCAATTTTGACCGGGCTGAAGCGGGCAGTGCGAGTCAAGACCAGACGAACCGATTCAGATTCCTGGGGCGGATTTGTCGGCCTGACTTGGATGACGGCTTACTGGGCAACGCTGATTCCGATGTGGGCGTACTACATCGTGAAGGTGCTCTGTCCGCATTGAACCCGGAACCAAGGCCTGCCTACTGCAGGCAACCAACCGATGCCGAAGCAGAATGACAAGTTCGAGCGATTGCCGTGCTGCCAGTATCGATCTATCGTCACATGGAAGACTGCCATTTTGAGGAGAGGCATCATGAGCGGTAATGCGGGCAACAGCACATCCAAAAGAATCGTTCCCGCCAAATTCGCGCATGCGGTTTTGCGCACCAACAAGTTCAAGCAGATGGTCGATTGGTACAAGACCGTGCTGCAGGCTGAGGTGGTGTTCGAGAACCAGATGCTCGCCTTCATGACCTACGATGACGAGCATCATCGGCTTGCGATCGCCGCATTTCCGGGCATCGAGGATCGTGCGCCCCGCGCTGCAGGCCTCGATCACCTGGCCTACACCTACTCAAGCCTGGGCGACCTGGTCGCGACCTACGAGAGACTCAAGGCGGCGGGCATCACCCCGGTGGTACCGATCAATCACGGCCTGACGCTGTCGATGTACTATCGAGATCCCGACGGCAACAAGGTTGAGTTGCAAATTGACAACTTCGCGACCGTCGAGGAGCTGAAGGGATTCTTCCGCAGCCATGATTTCTCGAAAAATCCCATCGGGGTAAGCTTCGATCCCGATGAACTCGCGCGCCAGTTTCATGCCGGGGTTCCCGAATCCGAACTGAAGAGATATCGGCCCGAGAACGGACTCAATCCCAACGTTATGCGCGACATGGCGCGGTGAGCGAAGGCACATTTCCGACCGCTGGAAGGGCGCGTCGCTAACGCTCGCACTGGGTCGGCGACGCAGCGCGCGAGGGTTTCTCTTTAAGAAAGTGAATCTCGAGGCGCCGGCGAACTAAATTTTGGGACTCCCGTCGATGTGCCGGGCCGTTTCTTTTAACCAAACCTGTCCTTGAGGAGTTCGAAAAGGTCCGGCTGACTGGCTACGGGCGGCCGGCCTATGCGCCTAGCTTTACCTCGGCCTATAGGGCGGCGACGCCGTCGGGTGCTTGAGGCGAGGCGCCCCCCGGGTCGCGCTCCCGCGCGCCGCTTGGAGAGACCGGATCGCGTGGATCGCACGGTCTGATTGCCGTTCCGAGCGCAGCACGGTGATCGTTCCGCGCTGCCCGAATTGTGAATTATAAGGACCTTATACTATCTTAGCCTCCAAGCATAAGATCCCTAAGTTCATTATAAGTTCGCCATATGGATCCTCGCAAGAACCCTTACGCGCCCGGCGCCGGAACGCCACCACCCGAGCTGGCCGGTCGAGATGACCTGATCGAGCGTGCCGCAATCGCGCTGGATAGGATCCGCGCAGGTCGAGCTGCGCGCAGTCTGATTCTTCATGGGTTGCGCGGGGTCGGAAAGACCGTTCTGCTGAATCGCATGGAAACTGAGGCCGAGGCCCGGGGCTTCGCGTGTGTGAAGGTCGAGGCGCCCGAGGATAGGTCACTGCCCGCACTTCTAACGCCAGTCCTGCGCGTGGCCCTGCTACGTCTCGATCGCGGCAAAAAGATCCGGACCAACCTCGCAAGAGCGGGCAGGGCGCTTGCCGGATTCGCTAAAGCTCTCAAGGTCAAGTACCGGGACATCGAGGTCAGCACGGACTTCGAACCGGAGCGGGGCCTGGCCGACAGCGGAGATCTCGATACCGATCTGACCGATCTGCTTGCTTCGGTTGGCACCGCGGCGCGTGAGTACCGCACCGGTATTGTGCTGTTCATCGATGAACTTCAATACGTGCACGACGACCAACTCGCGTCCTTGATCAGAGCTCTACACAGCGCGAGCCAGCGCCAGCTTCCAATGACCATGCTGGCGGCCGGCCTGCCGCAATTGATTGGGCAGATGGGTCGTGCAAAGTCGTACGCGGAAAGGCTGTTTGAGTTCGTCCCCATCGATCGCTTGAATGACGAGGCCGCGCGCGCTGCGTTATCGGTTCCGGCACAAAGAGAAGGAGTTGCCTTCGCCCCCGAGGCGATAGCCGAAATACTACGCCATACGAGGGGATACCCTTATTTTCTCCAGGAATGGGGGAGACACGCGTGGAATGTCGCGCAGACCTCACCGATATCGCGAGCCGACGCACGGCGGGCGACCGTCCTGGCTCTCGCCGAGTTGGACGCCGGCTTTTTCCGGGTTCGCTTCGATAGACTGACGCCCACCGAAAAGCACTACCTGGGAGCGATGGCGAAACTCGGTCCCGGACCTCATCGCTCCGGAGATATCGCGGAGCGACTTGGGAAAAGCGTAACCAGCGTAGCCCCGGTGCGGAGCGAGCTGATTGCGAAAGGCATGATCTACAGCCCGGCCCATGGAGATACCGCGTTCACGGTGCCGCTCTTCGACGGGTTCATGACGAGAATCGTGACCTGAACCCGCAATAGAACATGGCTCTGCAGTTGGATCGCAGTCTGCTGCTTAGGTATCTATTCCGCACGAGTTTGGTCAAACACAAACTGTTATCAGCTGTCACTTTCAAGTAGCACCGAAGCAGATTGTGAGCATTTGGCGACCAGAGAGGACATAAGGTCTGGCGGTTAGCGCGAATCAATTGAGATCTCGATGCAGCCTCGGGCGCCCGAGCACGGCAATCCTGACAGAACTCGAAATCTTTCTCGCGGTTGAGTGCACTTAGTGCTTTCTGGCGGAAGACCAGGCCAAAAACCTTTGACGATACTGACCAATCCACCAACAGCTGCGACCTTGGACCCGTCGGCAGTGAGGAACGACGGGTTCTAGGGTCAGGCCCCATAACTGAACGAAAACTCGGATGACGACTTAGAGCCCAGGAGGGAACTCTATCAGCCGGCCGGTGGCTTGCCGGTGTAAACCGCCAATTGAGCGTCGAAAGCCTGCTTGTAGGCGGGCCGCGCTTCGCCGCGGGCGACATAGGTGGCCAGATTCGGATAGTCGTCCAGAATGTCCGAAGATTTCAACCTGAGCAGTACCGACACCATCATCAGGTCGCCCGCGCTGAAGGCGCCATCGAGCCAGTCGGCATCGCCCAAGCGACCGGAAAGTTGGTCCAGCCGGTCGCGGACGCGAGCCTCGACCAGAGGCAGGCGCTCCTCATACCAGGTCTTGTCGCCCTCCAGGAGAATGGCGGTTTCGCGTTCAAGGATCGGCGGTTCCACCGTGTTGAGCGCGGCAAATATCCATGTGATCGCACGCGCCCGGGCATTGGTATCGTCTGGGAGCAGGCCCGCATTGCGCTGGGCGATATGGAACACGATCGCCCCCGACTCGAACAAGGCGAGATCGCCTTCCTCATAGGTCGGAATCTGGCCGAAAGGATGATACGCCCGATGCGCGGGTTCCTTCATCGCACGGAACGAAACAAGGCGAACCTCGTAGGGTTGGCCCACTTCCTCAAGTGCCCAGCGAACGCGCGTATCACGCGCCAGTCCCTTGCCGCCATCGGGCGACCGTTCAAAGGCGGTAATGATGATGGTCATCGTGAGGCTCCTCCTCGCGAAAATCATCAGCTGCGGGGCTGGCAAGGTGTCAAGGCAAACTCACTGAGATTGAAGACCATCCTGTTCCATGTCCGGTTCGTCCGCATAGCAGACCAACTCAAATTCCCATCTGATGTGAGATCGTGGTTCAAGCGCGGCAGGAGGACCTGCCGATGTCTGATCAATTCTGGCTGACTAAGGCTCAGCTTAGGCGCATCGTCATCTCCGGCCGGCCAGTTATCTTCCTTCTCACAGAAGGACAAATGAGACCATAAGGGCGCGGCTCTAATCTATCCAATGCTGCCAGAGGCCGAGACGCTTATTGCCGACAAGGGCTATGATAGTGATGCATTCCGAGAGGCTCTCGCCGGACGCGGCATCACGCCTTGCATTCCACCGCGAGCCAAGCGCCGGTTGCCGGCAACGTACTGCAAGACTTTGTATCGACAGCCCCACAAGGTCGAGAACATTTTCGCAAAGCTAAAAGACTGGCGGCGTATCTCAATGCGCTACGACCGCTGCGCCTACACATTCTTCAGCGCTATCTGCATCGCCGCAACCGTTATCTTTTGGATCGGTCAATGAGTCCTGACCCTAGGTCGTAAAGCGGTACAGGGTGGCAGCGTTACTGCACACGATCTTGTGCCGGGTTGCGGCGGGTAGGTGATCCAGCTCGCGCCGGATGTACTCCTGGGAATCCGGCCAGATGCCGTCGGGGTGCGGGAAATCGGAGCCCCACATGATATTGTTCTCGCCAATCTCGTCGAGCATCTTGATCCCGATGCGATCGGACTGGTAGGTCGCGTAGCACTGTCGACGCCAGTACTCGCTTGGTTTCATCTTGAGATCCAGATCGTGGAACTGATCCTCCCATTCGAGGTCCATGTGGTCGAGGACGTAGGGGAGCCATCCGATCCCGCTCTCACCGATGACCATCCTCATGCCCCGGTGATGCTCCAGCACGCCGGCGAAGATCACCGCCATCAGCGGTAGCGCCATGTACATCTGAAAGCTGCTGATCATCGTCGCGAAGGCCGCCCTTCCGACCTTGGGTGCCAGCTTGCTCAGGTCGGGCAGTGAGCCGCCGATGGTATGAAGATGGATCGGAAGGTGCGCTTCCTCCGCGACCGCCCATAGCGGCTCCCAGCACGGGTCCCAAAACGGTTGAAGGTCGGGGCGATTGGCGATATCGAGTCCCCGCAACACGCCGGCCTTCGCGACGCGACGCGCTTCTGTCACCGCGGCATCGACGTTGTGGCTGGGTATCGAGGCCAGGCCTGCATAGCGATCCGGATGGGTGCGGCAAAAGTCGGCCAGCCATTCATTGTATATACGCAGCATCTCGCTGGCCGCTTCGTCATCGTTAAGGCGCATACTCGCGCCCAAGACACCATAGAGTACTTCCGCCTGGACGCCATCGCGCTCTTGATCCTTAAGGCGCAGTTCGGGATCAGTTAGACGCCTGATGCCCTTGCGGCCATCGTCGTACAGGCCGGTCGAAGCCATCCGGTCCGAACGATGGATCTGGCCGGGAACATATTCGCGTCCCGCGGAACCCATCCCGTTCATCAAGCCGAACTTCGCGCCGTTCTTTGCGACCCAGGCCTTCCCCCTGCGCGTGTCCGTAACAAAGGGCATGCGATCTCTCAGGTCCGTGCGTGAATTTGAGGTGAAAAGATCCGGCGGCAGCCAGATCAGATCGATATGACAATCGGCGGAGATGAATTCGTACTTCATCGGCGGTCCCTCGGCGGTTAATCAGCGCTCGATACTACTCCATCGTTGCCTGAATTTCGCCGGTCGCGATATGCCACCTACCCTTGGGGCTAGCTGCCAGCAAAGCCGATAAGAGAGATTTGGCGAGCGAAGCGCGTGAGCCAGTCCGGAGGCGCAGGGAGGTGGGCCTGCGGTTCTCTAACGAGCCGCCCAAGGGCCCTGCTTTGTGGTGAAGGCCAGCGAAGGCGCGCAGAAGTTTGTGGGCGGGTACTTGTAGCTTCGGAAAACGCTTACCTACCGATCGTGCCTAGTGCAGCACCCTCCGGAAACACACAGCTCCTTGGACTTGAAAAGCGCCTTCGGACGAACACGATCATGGTGCCGCGTTGCTCATCGCCCGGGTGGTGAAAAAGTCGCTGGTCACCGCGCCCATGTTGACGTACCAACATTCGCGCTCCGGGGTTTCAATGCCCGGCAGATAGCACATGGTCGCGAAGCCGGTTTGCAGGTCAGTACGCGCTGCTCCGACCACGAATTGACGCCGGAAAGGATAGATGGCGACCCGCGCTTCGGGGACCGCGCGGTCGCGATAGGCGAGCCAAAAGAGGACATTTTGAAATAGTTGACCGTCGCGGCTGTAGGTATCGACGTAAGGGGCGAACCAGGATTCCGAATCGACGTAGACCACGGACTTGGCATGAAGAGCCTGAGTGAGACGCGAGGGCCGCGGCGTAGCCTCAACGGCATATAGATGGCGCGATTCCCAGGCTTCCGGGCAGGCACTGCCGCCGCCGTCGGTCGTGCACTGAACCTCCGTGGAATTCTCGGCGTGGACCACGGCAAGCATATTGTTCTCGCCCAGAAAGCGATAATCGTACTCTTCAGTCTTGGGATTGAAGCCCGAATAGTGATCCGGATCGAAAGCCTGGGCGCCGACCGCGGTGCTCAGGAAGCCCTCGTTGAGACGGCGCAATCTGCGCGTTCCAGGATTCCAACTCCATGCATCGTCGGCCCTGTCGGGGTCGGCATAGCGGTAACGCAGGATGCCGTTGCCGCGCTCGACGGCGGGTGCCAGTTCTGGGTAGAGGGCGAAAGCCCACAACCTTCCGCTGATCTTGAAATCTGGATCTACCGGCAGCGGGTTTACTTCAGTTCGGCCGACGAGGCTATACCCCGCGTAGTGACCGATCTGGATATATTGAATGACGTTGACGGGCGTACCGGGTCCGGTCTGCACGCTCTCGCAATCGAAGAAACGCAGGTCGTAATCGTCGCTCGCGATCGGGCGGAACGAGTGGTTCCACATGATCTTGACCGCGAAGTCGGGGTCATTGGAGTCGAGCAGCGGAAACGGTTGGCCCGCAACATACCCGAGCAGCGTGCGGCGATCGTAGCCCAACCGAACTTGGCCTGAATATTTCTCTGTCGCTTCCCAGTAGGGCGGCGGCCACGAGACGCGCCGTGGCGGCATGATTTTCATCGTCATACCGCGCAGCACTTTAAAATAGACGCCGGGCGGGACGAGCTCCTGAACGTCGGCTGCATTCTGCCAGGAGATGAAGGTGCCCGCTTTGATCTGCGCGAACGCATTCACCGGACACTGAGAGAGCACCATCGCGACAACTACGGCTGCGATACCCCAACAACCCGTTTGCGTCTTCACATGGCCCCCCGGATCGATCCGGCCTGCCGAGGCTCAACTACGAGCCAAAGCCCCCGGTCGGTGGTGAACGGTCTTCTCGGTGGTTGAGATCGTAGCGAAAGGTTCGTTACCCGCCGCGACACCTGACGGGTCGCGATAGCCGGACGAGGCGATGTCCTGCTCTTGCTTGCCGAGCTGCGTTTCCGCACCGACCGGGAGCGCATTCGCGACGGATGATGGGAGGGGTGCGTCAGTCGGAAGGGGAGGGCGCAGGAACCTGATAGTTGTGGAAAGTACGCTGCGACACTCGGCGAGCTGCGGCCCAGAATTATCCCGGCCACGCACGGCGAACTGCGGGACGACATTGACCCGTGGAATCTACTTGCATCATTGTTCATCTTAGCCACAGGCTGACGGAAATGGCCCACCTTTTTAGCTGGACGATTGACTTAGGATGCTAAAACTTGGAAAGCCGATGCGCAAGCCTAGTGTAGGAAAAATAGTTAGTCGGTAGCTCAATCGGAGTCCGAATCAGTGCTAAACAGCTTGTCATTGTGCTCTGGCACACAGCGCCAGTGAATGTCCAAAGATTGCTGTGTTAAGGATTGTCAACTACTTAAGATCCGCTAATGGTATCGGTGCTCACGCGAGCCTTTAGCCTCTCAATAGGCGTAAACCTGCGGAGACGTGACCAGGCTGATAGCGCGAAGGATACCGCGGCTAACGAGCGGAGACGGAATGTAACCTTCCATCCGAGGCAAACCACCCGGGTGGTTTGCCCTTTCACGCAATTGAGGGAACGCATCTCACGCCTGAACCAGCTGGGCTGGGTACGCCGATGGAGTGGGCCAGGGCGCGGACGGGAACGAATGCGAATCCTGCAGACCCATCTGTCATAAGGGGGACGAACTGTATCTTTGAACAGAGGCGTCGATTTGTGTCCGAGGGCTCGCCCAATTCAGGTCTCTTGAGGCCGCGGGAAGGCTCCATCTGATGAAGCGAATCTCCGGGCAACCGTTCAGAACCCTGTTGCTCGTGGAACCAGAGGATGAGGTCACGTCTGCACAAGACCGGTATCTTTTCGCTAGGCTCGTTTAAGTCTACGCTGCTAAGGCGAGGTATAAGGAATCGAAGGCATTCGAGGATGCAGAGCATGCTCAAAATCTCCAAATCCATGAGGCCAAGAGTCAGATCGCGTGCACCGGTTCGAGACCAGCGCGACGACAAATACCTGCCGTGGGTGCGACGGTGGCAGGAGGGGAAAGCGCTGCGCGAGAAGGTACCGCGGGAAAGTCACGCTGGATGGACGCCGCCTAAGCACCGGCCCGACCCGATCGATATCCTCGTCAAGTCAAACGCATCGCGACTGCCGGAGCTGGTCCCTATCCGGAATGCACGCATGCTCAGCTCGGCATTTGCCTTCCTGCGTGGCTCTGCGGCGGTCATGGCCTGGGATCTTTCGCGGACGTCGAAAACCGGACTCAGGGTTCAGGCGTGCGGCGATTGCCACCTGATGAACTTCGGGGCCTTTGCGACACCAGAGCGTCAGCTCATCTTCGACATCAACGACTTCGACGAAACGCTGCCAGCACCTTGGGAGTGGGACCTGAAGAGACTGGCTGCGAGCTTTGCGGTGGCGGGAAAGTACATCAATCTGAGCCGCAGAGATGTGATCGCTACCTGCGAATCAGTGGTGCGATCCTATCGAAAATGGATGGGCAAGTATTCCCGGATGCGGGTTATCGACATCTGGTATGACCGTCTCGACGTTGAGCAACTAATTGAAGGTCTACCGGACCCGAATTGGCAGAAACGCTGGCGCGAAAGGATCGCCAAGGAACGCGTGCACAGCGCGATCGAGCATGAGTTTCCCAAGCTGGCAGCGCGCCGCGGTCAGAAACCCAGAATCAAGGACAACCCCCCGTTGATTTTTCACTTGCCGGACAACAGGGGCAAGGCGTTTCACCAAACAGTGAGCGCGGGGCATCTTTCCTACCTGGCATCGCTGCCGCCGCAGTATGGTGCGATTGTGGAACGATACAAGATCGAGGACATGGCGATGAAAGTGGTCGGGGTGGGCAGTGTCGGAACCCTCTGTATGGTTACGCTGCTCATGGCCTCCGCCGAAGATCCGCTGTTTCTGCAACTGAAGGAGGCAGAGGCCTCAGTGCTGGAGCCCTATGCCGGAGCAAGCGAATACAAGAATCACGGTCAACGCGTGGTAGTGGGGCAGAGGTTCATGCAGGCGGCGAGCGACATGCTGCTGGGATGGAGCCATGGAGACATGCGCAATCGCGATTTCTACATCCGTCAGCTGCGCGACATGAAGATGTCAATCGTGATGGAGGCGATGG
>DASXMJ010000183.1 GCA_036495685.1 Candidatus Binataceae bacterium
CCTGATTGCGGTCGGCGAATTTCGTATGTGCAATCAGGGCGGTCGCGACGCACCATACCGCCAGCACCAGCCCGACTGGACGGGTGAATAGCCCCAGCAGGATCGCCAACCCGCCGCCTAATTCGACGACGACGGCTAGTATCCACCCGAACTTCACCATCGGCAGATGATGACTGGCGAGCATGGCCTGCGTCGCCGCCGGCGCAAGCAATTTGCCCCAGCCGCCGTGGATGAAGAGCAGGCTCATCGCGACTCGGCCGAGCAGTGCGGCAGCGTTTTCGGTTCGGGGCATCGCCCCCCCAAGCAAACTGAGTGACGCCCTGGTATCTTATTGATCTCGCGCCTTCAAGCCTCAGATAGGGTGCAGAAAATCGAGAGAGCCCGCTGCCGAGTTGCACGACCTGAATTCCCTCATTCCAGAAACAGGCGCCGCTCATGAAAACGCCCTACCGGATCGGCCAAATCGTGCCGTCTTCCAACATCACGATGGAAACCGAAATTCCTGCGATGCTGCAGGCCCGCCAACTTATTCGTCCCGAGCGCTTTGCCTTTCACTCCAGTCGAATGCGAATGAATACCGTCTCGAAGGAAGAGCTGAAATCAATGGATGGCGAGTCCGATCGCTGTGCGCTGGAGCTCAGCGACGCCCACGTTGACGTGCTCGGCTATGCCTGTCTGGTGGCTATCATGTCGATGGGCTTGGGATACCATCGAGTCTCAAAGGAGCGTCTTGAGAGCCGCACCCGCGAGAACAATTCGCCGACACCAGTCGTGACCAGCGCTGGTGCTTTGGTTGATGGTCTGAAGGTGATGGGCGCACAAAAGATCGTGGTGCTGGCCCCCTACATGGAAGCGCTGACCAAGCTGGTTGTCGACTACATCGCCAACGAGGGCTACGACGTTCTCGATTCCATAGCGCTGGAGATCCCGAATAACCTCGACGTGGCGCGGCATGACGAAAATGAGCTGCCGGGTATAATGCAACGTATGAATTTCGCCGGCGCGGACGTAATCGTCTTATCCGCCTGCGTGCAGATGCCGTCCCTATCTGTCGTTCCGAAGGTCGAAGCGCTCACCGGTAAGCCGGTTATCAGCGCCGCGATCTCGACAACTTACGCCATGCTCAAAGCGCTTGATCTGGAGCCGGTTGTTCCCGGTGCAGGCGCGTTGCTATCCGGCGCCTATTGAGGAGCCAATCGAGTGCTATCGCAAGGGCAATTTATAGGTTACGAACAGCGCGGTCACGATAAACGGCGACAGCCGGTTTCGGTTGCTGTTTGGCGCCGAGGGATCGAGGGTTCGAATCCGTCTTCTTCCAGCGGCGAGTCCGATGCGAACTTGGTCCACAACTGACGCCTGAGCCGCCACGATGATCGCTCGGCGTCGGAAAGCGGTCCGTTTTCGCCTCATCTTATTCAGGTCGTAACCATTGATGTAAAGGCTCAAGCGTGAACGCGCAGTAGCCGCTCTTCCGCACGTATGCGCGCGATGAGCGGGGGTGTGAGGAGCGCTGTGAGAAGCACGCCGACCCCCGAACGAAAGGCGAGCGCCCAACTCAGCGAATTGACAAGCAGACCCGAATAGCTCGGGTGGCGGATGACGCGATAGAGACCGGTCGTGACCGGCGATGCCCGGGCTGGATGGCCACCAATCCGCTGAACCGGTGGCCGAGCACAAAGACTGGCCAGATCCGCAGCGCACGGCCTCTCCGCTTCCGCAACAGTGGAGATCGGAAGTAGAC
>DASXMJ010000184.1 GCA_036495685.1 Candidatus Binataceae bacterium
ATCGGGAGCCAGGCTCGCATTTCCGATCTACTGCGCGGCCCTGGCCAAGGCTTACGGCGAGATTGATGAACCCGAACAGGGGCTGAAATTATTGGATGAGGTTCTGAATTTCGTCGAAGAAACTTCCGAGTACCTAATGAAGGCCGAGCTTCATCGACTCAAAGGACATCTCCTGTTGCTGCAAACGCAATCGAATTCGGCGGAAGCTGAGCGATGGTTCCGAAACGCCATCGATCTAGCCCGCGATCAACAAGCCAAATCATGGGAGCTGCGTGCGACGACCAGCCTCGCGCGACTGCTGCGCGATACCGACCGCCGCGAAGAGGCGCGGGCCATGCTGTCCGAAATCTACAACTGGTTCACCGAAGGTTTCGACACCGCCGACCTGAAGGACGCCAAAGCCCTGCTCGACGCGCCGAGCAACTAGAATGCGTTGCGATAACTGTGGAGCCGAAGGGATCTCAGGCAAGAAGTTCTGCGCCGAGTGCGGAGCCTCGTTGTCGAACCGGTGTCCGAAGTGCGGTTCAGAGTGCTCTCCTAGTGCGCGGTTTTGTGCTGATTGCGGGGCGTCGCTACGAGCAGCTGCCGCGGCGGCGCCAAGGAAACCCGAGCAGCCTCAGATTCGGGTAGCCGAAGCAACCACCTCTGAAAATCTTGAGGGCGAGCGCAAGATCGTTACCTTTCTGTTCGCCGACATCACGGGGTCGACCGAACTGGAGCATGATCTCGATCCGGAAGAGCCGCGGGTGATTGTCGATCCGGCGCTGAAATTGATCCGCATGCAGGAAGAGCTGCGGCGCTATTCGACCAATTTGCTCGCGGACGGTTCGGCTCGCAGGATTGGAATCTACGCGCTTGGGCAGGTAGTGGTCTTGCTTGCGGGGATCTCAATTGACATCCTCGCACCTCCAGCGCTCTTATTGCGATTATGGTAGCGCAATCTGAAACGAGTTACGCGCGGAGCGGAGGAGTGAGCATCGCCTACCAGATTGCCGGCGAAGGACAAGTTGATTTGGTCTTCGTCCCAGGCTGGATATCCCATGTCGAGTATGCGTGGAGGAGCCGAGCCTCGCACCATTTCTCGAGCGGATGGCGAGCTTTTCGCGCCTCATCATTCTGGATCGCCGCGGCACAGGACTCTCGGACCCTGTGGAGAACCTACCGACGCTCGAGGAACGGATGGACGACGTACGCGCGGTGATGGACGCCGCGGGTTCAAAGCGAGCCTTCCTCTTCGGGGCCTCAGAGGGCGGGCCTTTGTGCGCGCTGTTCGCAGCGACCTACCCGGAGCGCGCCGCGGGCCTCATTCTGGGCAACACCTCTGCGCGGTGGACGCGGACTGAGGACTATCCGTGGGCACCGCCTCAGGAGTCAATGGAAACCCTGAGACAACAGTGCCAAAAAGAGTGGGGGACAGGCGTCAGCGCGCGGAACTGGGCCCCTAGCCGGGCGGCCGACGAGGCGTTCGTTCGATCGTGGGCGCGGTTCGAGCGACGAGCGGTGAGCCCCAGCGGGGTAGCTAAAATCCTCGCCATGGTCGCTGACACTGACGTACGGCACGTGCTGCCCTTAATCAACGTCCCCACGTTGGTGATTCAGCGAACCGGTGACTGGGGCAACCCCGTCGAGGGTGCCCGCTATATCGCACAGCACATCACCGGCGCGAGGCTGGTCGAAGTTCCTGGAATTGACCACTACATGTGGGTCGGTGATTCGGACGCGATTTTGGATGAAGTCGAGCGATTCGTTACCGGCACCCTGCACACAGTAGAGGTCGATCGCATTCTGGCCACCGTGCTCTTCGTCGACATGGTCGACTCGACCCGCCACCTGGTCAAGAAGGGCGATCGCGTCTGGCGCGAGTTTCTCGAGCGCTTTTTCGGAGTCCTGCGGGGAGAAATCAACCGGTTCCGGGGACGCGAGATCGACACCTCTGGCGATGGTATCCTGGCTACCTTCGACGGCCCGGCCCGAGCGATCCGCTGCGCTTGCGCGATGAACACGGGGGTCCGCTCGCTTGGGATTGAGATCCGAGCCGGCCTCCACTCGGGCGAGTGTGAACTGGCGGGGGACAGTGTGCGCGGTATCGCTGTACACATCGGGGCGCGCGTTGCCGCCACGGCTGGGCCAAGCGAGATCCTGGTTTCCAGCACAGTAAAGGACCTGGTTGCCGGTTCCGGAATACGCTTCACCGATCGAGGAGCACACGCTCTCAAGGGCGTTCCCGGAGAATGGCGCCTCTTCGCAGCGAGCGCGTAGAATTCACCTGCTCGTGGCGAGCGCGAAAGGCCTCGCATACCTGAGAACTAATGAAACGTAATTGGGGGCTCCCGGACTTCCCGTAGAGCCGTGCTGAATTCCACGTCCGCCGGATTCTATGCGTTAATTTTCGGAGCTTATTGTGACTGACGTTAAGGCTGCCGCACTGGCTCATTTTGCTTGTGGAAACCTACGCGGAGGCTGGCCGCGTGGAGGAAGCAGCTTGCCGCCGTCGCAGAGGCGTTGAGAGTGCGAGACAGGAACCGACGAGAGCCGCTCGGAGACTCAGCTATTGCGAGTCAAAAGGAAACATTAATCCGTCGCGGGGTCGCGGCACGGACGACGGGAACCAAGCTGAGAAATTTTTATTAAGGCCATCAAAATAGCAGTAACAAGACGACAGATGCTGGGTACTGCGCGCCACTGTCAGCCCTCGCTCGCCTGCTCGCCCGCACCAATCGCCGCGACGAGGCGCGCAAAATGCTCGCCGAAATCTACAACTGGTTTACCGAGGGCTTCGACACCGCCGACCTGAAGGATGCCAAAGCGCTGCTCGACGAGCTAACGGCCTAGTGAATATAGAAGATAGGATGGGTTTATGAGCGAACCAAAAACGCTGTATGAGCGCATTGGCGGATACGAAGCCATTTACAAATTCTCGGAAGACGTTATCGCGAGACTGATGGATGACGAAGAGGTCGGGCACATCTGGGACCACATGTCACAAGACCGAGTATTCAAGGAGCACCAAAACTTTGTTGACTGGCTCTGCGAACACTGGGGGGGTCCAAGATGTACCGCGGTCGAGATCTGGTAACGGTGCATAGGGGCATGGGCATCACCGAAAGATATTGGGATGTGTTGTTCGAGAAAATCGACGAGGCTTACGAGAAGTTTGGGACCCCCAGAGAATTGAGGGAAGAGGTAAACGCTTTCCTGAAGGGTTTCAAGCCGCAAGTTGTCGGTAGCCCGTCATTCCGCAAAGTTGTTAGAGGGCCAGATGGCCAAGGTTTCACGGCTGGTATGGAATCTTACGGCGTAGAGTGGCCGGCCAGTCGGCAGCCCTCATCGAGGCCCCCCAAGAGTCGACCATAAGTAGAGCGGTTAGGCGGAAGATATTCGCTGCAGACGGAGAAATGCAAAAACGTATGGTTGCGGTAGGGCTTCGTTCCCGAAGCCTCGCACAGCTACTAGCGAAGCAAGCAAGCGCGACGAGGCGCGCGCGACGCTCGCCGAAATCTACAACTGGTTCACCGAGGGCTTCGACACCGCCGACTTGAAAGACGCCAAGGCACTGCTCGACGAGTTGAGTACATAGCTAGTCGTTGCGCGAAGTGCGGGAGGGACAGCACACCTGGCAGAGATTTCTGCCCGGAATGCGACACTCCATTGTGCAATCGCTGCGCAAAG
>DASXMJ010000185.1 GCA_036495685.1 Candidatus Binataceae bacterium
ACGCCCATCCGCTTCGTGGGTGGCCTTTTCTGCCTATTAAAAGCCCGCTGGCTTGCCCTCGCGTCAGTCGCTTCCACCCGCATCCGCCTCCACCGGCTTTCCTCGTGTACGCCGACTTCGCTTATCCGCCATCGGTGCCAACATCGGTGCCAAACCAGCACGCTGAACAGTACAGCAGGACGCACCAAGATGACCGATTGTCATCGAGAACTCCCCAATTTTCGCGGGGTTTGCTGCTGCTGGTGTTCCTGAGTGAAGTCGGATGGGCAACTCTTAATCAGCGGGTCCGGAGTTCGAGTCTCCGACGGCGCACCAAGAAACTCAAGGGATTTTTCCTCCCCGACTGTGTAGAATTCCTCAGCGGTGCCTATCTGGTGCCTAACGCGCTCGGAAACCGTGTCGAGGGAGTCGACATAGCGGGCAGCGTCGGTTGGTAACCAGTATGCGTACCATCGGAGGGTTGTCGTCGGATTCGCGTGACCCAGTTGTGAAGCGACGTAAGTAATCGGAGCGCCTTTGCTCAGCAGCAAACTCGCGAACGTGTGGCGTAAATCGTAGACGCGGTGACCCGTGATTCCGGTCAGCCTGGCCAGCCGTCGAAATCGCTTTCGGATTCGGCTGTCATCAAAAGGCCCGCCCCGGCCGTTGACAAAAACCCAGTCCAGTTCAGTATCGAACCGAGGCTTCAATGCCTTCCTTTCTCGTTCCGCGCGAATCCAAATGAGCGTCTGCGCCAACTCCTGGCTCAAGTCGACGTGTCTGGTGGCCCCTGTCTTGGTGTCTGCGATCTCGTCCTCCTCAGACCACGAATGGGCAACAGTCAGCTTTCGGTTCACGAAATCGACGTTTGTCCATTTGAGTGCTCTGGCTTCTCCAGGCCTAAGGCCAGCCCGCGCCAACGACAAAAAGAAGCGATAGTAGGCAGGGTCTTCTTTCTCGGCCGTCCTCAGAAACGAAGCAAGCTCCGCCTCGGAAAGTGGACGAATGTGGACCTTGGGCGAGCGACCCAAAGCTTTTGCCCTTCGCGGCAGCGTCGTTGGATTGACGACCGCAACGCCGTCGTCGATCGCAGCCGCATATGTTGCGGAAATAGTCGCTCGGATTAGCCGAATCGTGTCTTTCGACAGTTGTCCTTGCTGAAAATTTCATTCGAACCAAAATTGGAACACCCGCGAAAGACCAGGCCGACCTGCGGCGGAACCGACGCGCGCCGCGGGTTGAATTGTAAAACCCCTCGCGCAAATCGCGATTTAGTTTTCTGTAATTCGCGGATCTCCAGCGTATGCGGGGGCGCGCAACTAACAGTAAGCAATGATTGATGCTGTCAGGCCGCAAGGCGCTAGTAGCGATGATGCATACCACCCACCTGAGGGAACGCAATCACTCTTCCGCGCTCCGGCGGCTCAATGGGGCGAGGCTCCAGGGAATCCTTTCGCAGCGATAGATGAGTCCGAGAACCGTGGTAGTAATCGAAATATGTAGCCCAAGCCCATCGGCAGAACCGGTTGGGTGCGCTCCAGCGCCTGTACCTGGCTCTTTTCGTCCACGCACAGCACCAACCGCCTGGTCGGGCGTGTTGAGATACAACCCCACCACGTCGCGAACCTTTTCCAAGAAGAACGGATCGGTGGAAAGCTTAAAGCTCTTGCTGCGATGGGGCTGGACCCCGAACAAGGCGAAGTAGCGCGCCACCGTGCTCTTGGAGATGCCGCTCGCCGCGGCCGCGCTACGTACGCTCCACTGAGTGGCATTGGGCGGCCGGCTCTGCAGTACTTTGCGCATCAGCCCCGCCACGCGCTCGTCGTCGTAGCTGCGCGGGCGTCCCGGCCTAAGTTCCCCATGCAATCCGGCTACTCCGCGCTCGCGCCAGCAGCGCCGCCAATGGCTGATGGTCGGAACGCTGACCCCACAGCGCTCCGCGATGATCCCATTGGCAACCCCGTCCGCCGACATCAGAACGATCCGCGCGCGCCGCACCAGCGAATGCGGCAAGCTGCGCGAGCGCGCGATCGAATCCAACTGTTCGTGCTCCGCCGAACTCACCTTCACCACCACATTAGGCCTGCCCATTGGGCAGCATTGTACCAGATTGGCGCCCCAAATTAAATAAGTTATTTATGGGACATTACACTAGAAGTCCTCGGGCGCTTTTCGTTTTTTGCTAGGAGGTCATCAAGTCTATATTTTCAACGAGACGCTGCGGGCTTGAGGGTCTCCTCTGGGATCCTCAGATTCTGCCGCCCTCAAAGGCTCGTTTCAAATTCCATGTACTATTCATGGATCACTCACTCGGTTCTGTCCGATAGCGGTCATATCCAGTCGCGTGCGCGAACTCAAACTTAATCCCGTCGGGATCAGTGAAATAGACTGCGAAGTATCCGGGCGAGTACGGATATTCCGCGGGCGCGTCGAGTACTGTTGCTCCGATTGCAACTAGGAGCGCGTACAGTTTTTCAACTTCCGATCGGCTCTCGGCACTGAATGCCATGTGGTTAAATCCAGGAGCGTTGCGATCGTGGGGCCTGTGCGCAAACTCGCCCTTCGAGGGACGGATCGATATTGAGTAACCAGGTCCGACCCACGCTTTGAGCGGTGTTTTCATCGCTTGCTGAGTGGATTCCGGAACCTCGACGCGTTTGAAGCCGATGAATTCAAATACTCTGTCGTAAAATGCCGTTGAGCGTTCCAGGTCGCTCACTGTCAGCGTGATATGACTGATACTTCCCCGAGCCATCACACACCTCCTGATGAGTTATTTTTCTTCACGCATTTGTGTACCGAAGCCCGAAAGCCCCTATCCTGCGGTCGCGGCGAAAGTTGTACCGATCTCTTCGGGCTCTGTGCCCCTCGAGCGCTACACCCGTTGCTAAGCCAGCTTTCTTGTTCGCAGTCCCCGAGGATGGAACCTTTGCTACAGATGGACGATAGCATTTCGCCATACAGCAGACGGTAGGTCACACCGGATCGTGTTCAGATTTGGGCGGCGCTGCCGTCGACGAATAGCTCAGAGCCGGTGACAAAAGTGCTGTCATCAGAGGCGAGGAAAACCGCGGCCCTCGCGATTTCAGCCGGTGTGCCGAAGCGGCCCATCGGGACCCTGTTCACGATACTCGCCAACATCTGCTGGCCTGCTGGCCCGGACTGCGCTAGTCGGTCATATGCGGGAGTGTTGATCGGACCCGGACTGAGTGCATTCACGCGGATTTTGCGTTCCTTCAAATCCATCGTCCACGTGCGCGCGAACGACCGTACCGCGGCCTTGGTCGCGCTGTACACGCTCGACGCCGGATTGCCTTTGGACGCCACGATCGAAGCGTTCAGGATGATCGATCCA
>DASXMJ010000186.1 GCA_036495685.1 Candidatus Binataceae bacterium
CGATGTGCCGATGCCCGATGTTGCCTCGCAATTCGAAACGCCCAGCGCAAATTCCCTCGATGAGCCGACCCTGAGATCGCTGGAAGGCTTTGTCCGTTCGCCTAGCGGAATCGGAATCGGTCCCGGCTCCGGGCAGGGTCCAGGAATCGGTTCCGGTTTCTCTGGGTTCATCGGCAATCTGCGCCGCACAGGACTCGATGTCGTGCTCGTGATCGATGGAACCGACTCGATGCGGTTGGTCATGGAGGATGTCAAGGCCCGAATGACGGAGATGGTCCGCGCAATCCATCGGTTGGTACCCACTGCGCGGATGGGGATCGTCGTGTACGGCGGCGAGGGCGAGCCGATTGACGTGCAACCGTTGACCCTGTCGTCCGCGAAGCTCGAACGATTTCTGACTGGAATACAAACGAAGGGCGGCGGCGAATGGGAGGAGAACCTGGCAGGCGCGATTCAGACTGCGGTCGAACAAATGGATTGGAAACCATATGCCCACAAGATCGTTGTGGTCGTTGGCGATGCGCCTCCAAAAGCAGGCCGTTTCTCCTGGACCCTGGATCTCGTCAGGAAGCTTCACCGTGAAAACGGCGTGTTGAACACCATCGATGTGACAGCGCAGGAGCATGAACGCTTCGAGCGCGAGTTCGCCATTCGCGTCCATCGCACCGAACCGGGCAAGGTTTCGCCGTTACCGGCCTTCTATCAGCAGACGCGCGCTGCCTATTTCGAGCTAGCACACGCCGGCGGCGGCTCGATGAAGAGCCTCGAAGGCAACGACCAGATCAACCAGCAGGTCTTGATGCTCGCGTTCGGCAACAACTGGGCGGAACAGGTCGCGCAGTTAGCAACGGTAAGCGAAGCAGCCTCGCATTGAACGAAAACCCCTTCTACGATGTCAGAGTAGCGACCGAATCAGCTTTTCTTTCGCCGGGGAGGGACAATAATCTCTCAGCGCACGCACGATGATAGTGTGCGAATTCCTTTTTATCTTCCCTCCGTTCGCGAGAGGGTGGGCGAATCTGCCGCTACTCAGAAGAGTCTTCACGGGCGATGGCACCTAAGAGACATCGATCGGGTTAAAGACGCCCGTGTCACTGTCGTTTCAAGCCGGAAAGCGCGCCCGCGTCCATTCCACCAGCGTCTTCATGAGGCGCGGGCGAGGGTCTCCGAGATGGGCCTTTGTGCCGCCGGCGCGCATGAAGTGCTCGGCGCCCTCGATGAACGCCAGGGTCTTGTCGCTGGCCCCGGACACTTCGTATTCCGCGCGAACATCCGACAAGAAGATGTCCTGGTCTGCATTCGCGCCGACGACGAGTGTGGGCACCAGAACCTTCGGCAGGTTGGCGGCGGTCTTCGCGTAGGAAGAGAGTCCTGACCAGGTAGAGAGCCAGGCGTCGGGGGTGACGATTCGCCCCAGCCCGAACGCGGAGTAGTTCGCCAGGTCGGGGCGTGGCGAGATGATCGATCCGACCACGCGCTCCGACGGATCGGTTGAAAGATCGCAGTAGTTGGGGTTTGCCTGAGTCCGATAGACGATCATGTACCGCGGCGCCATCGCGCGGCGCGCCACGTAATTGCGGTGCTCCGCGGGCGTGTCGGCGAAACCGTCCGCGCGCATCGTGGCACGCGCCTCCCCCGCCTCCGCGATATGCCGCCGCGCGATCGCGTCAATTCGAGCGCATCGCGCGCGCTGTGCCGCGCGGTAGTGCTCAATGAATTCCTTTGAGTAGCCGCTGGTGGCGGGCGGCGTTTTGAAGCCGTTACGCTCGTCGTACATATCGAGGGTGGCATCAGACGCCAACGGATCGGACTCATCGACTACCGCTGCATCAAGACAGTTCATCAGCACCATGCCCTGCCCTGGATGTGCCGCAAGAATGACGAAGGCGTCGGCGGTGGGCAAATCGAATTGATTCAAATCCGGCGGACCACCTCCCGGCGGCGACGCAACCCGCTGGCCCTTGGGCGTGCGCGCCTGCGAGTCGTAGTAGGCAAAGAACGAGCCGCCGCCCGAGTTCCCCAGCATTACGATTCGCACGAACCCTTCTTCTTCGCGCAGAAATTTTATCGCCGCCGCTAGATCCAGCATCAGGTTTTCATGCAGCATCGTCGCGTCGTTGTTTAGGTAGCGGGTGTTGAAGCCGAACGCGGCGTAGCCGGCCTCGACCCAGAACGGAATCGAGTAATGATGCCCGAACTCGGCCCGCGGATGTGACATGAGCACACAAGTTTTGGGCTTGCCCGTGGAGGGAAGCCACAGAACCCCGCGCGACTTGCCGAAGTCGGCGGCGTAGAGCTGGACCACTTTGTGCGGGACGGTTGGATCGATATCCCCAAAGTCGATCGGGTAACGAAGCTGGTAGTCCGGCGGCGCCTTGGGCATGAAATACCTCCCGGAGAATCCGAGCCTACGGAGCTGCGCACCGATTCAGAAATCGAATCGGCACCAACTGTGGACTTCTGGAATTCCGGTTAACCGAGCTGCTTGGTATACATCGCCATGTCGAAGTAATCGCGCCACTTCGCGACCTTGCCGCCGCTCACTTCGAACACTCCCGTGACGGGCAGCTCGATCTTCTTGCCGCCGCCGAGATCAAAGATGTCGATGCGTTCGTTGAAAACCACGTTGCCGTTGGTCGCGGTGTTGAGGACCTTGAATTCAAGCCCCTTGGCCATGGGCAAAAAGCTGTTGATGACCTTCTTGATTGCTTCTTTACCCTTCGCCGCAGGACCCATTGGAATGTTCTGGTATTCGGCGTCGTCGGTGAAGTATCCCATCAACTCATCGAGGTTTCGGCGCGACCACGCCACGCAGAATTTGGCGACTACGTCCTGGCTTCCTTCCGCCATGATTCGATCCTCCCTGGGGAACCTTATTCCTGATCGAGGTAAAAGCGATCCTCGTCTTTGTTATAGCCGAAGAGTTCCGCAAAACGACCCCAATTTACAATCACCCAGAACAGCCGATCGGGCTTTTCGCTGGGGAGCAGCATCGCAAGATGTTCGAGCACCACCTCCTTACTGAGCGAGCGATCCTCCTGCGCCCGGAGCAGACGGACAAAGTAACCGAACAGCCCAAGCTCCTTCAGCTGCTCGCGCAGCAGCAGCTTGCGCTGGTTGACGTCGCTTTCGAGGACCTGCTTACCGAATGGCTCCAGCACGACATCGCCCGCGGGGGTCGAAACGAACCCGAGAATCTCGGCCGCCTTCATTACCTTGAGCAAGTCGCTGAACTTGAATTGCAGGTCACGCGCGATCTTGTAGCCGTCCTCGCGTCCGCCCTGATCCTCCAGATATTCGAGCAGGCCGAAAATCCAGGTCAGCTGGCAGTCCGGAACGGGAGTGATATTCCCCGGAGCCATCAGGCGCGCTCCTCGATCAGCGAGAAGATCTTGTCGGTCAGCGCGTTGAACGGCTCGGAGCGCCGATCTCGCGGGCGCGGCAGATCCACTTTAAGGTCGGCGACCACGCTCCCGGGATTGGCGGCAAGCACGATGACCCGGTCTGCCAATTCCACCGCTTCCTCGATGATGTGGGTCACGATAACGATCGTGTCCACCGACATGTCCGGGGCCTGCCAGATGTCGAGCAGTTCTTCGCGCAGGGTGATCGCGGTCAGAGCGTCAAGCGCCGAGAACGGCTCGTCCATGAGCAGCACCCGCGGTTCGACCGCTAGCGCACGGGCAAAGCCGACCCTTTGCTTCATCCCGCCCGAAAGCTCGCGCGGATAAGCCTCTTCGAAACCATCGAGTCCAACCTTGTCGATGTAGACGCTGGCGCGTTTTTCGCGTTCCTCGAGGGGGATTCCACGCGGCTCCAGTCCCATCTCGACATTAGCTTTCACCGTGAGCCAGGGCAGAAGCGCGAAGGATTGAAACACCAACGCGCACTCCAGGTTGATGCCGTCGACTTGTTTGCCACGATACAGCACCTGTCCCGAAGTTAGCGGAATGATTCCGTTGATCACTCTTAGCAGCGTCGACTTACCGCATCCCGAGGGCCCGATCAGGGCGATGAACTCCCCGTCTTCAACGTTGAAGGAAACCTCCTTGAGGACATTGAGCGACCCCTTGGGAAGCGTGAAGGTCTTGGAGACGTTATGCAGCTCGAGGAGGGCCATGGATCGGCAGGTTCCGGCTCGCGGGTCAGCTTCCTAGTAGTCAAGTCGATAGCGTTCGGTGGCATTGTCGTACAACCTTCGCCACACGACCCGATTTAAGAGTACCACCACCAGCACCATCGAGAGCAGGCTCAGGAGGATCATGGTTCCGTTTCCAGCCCAAGTCGCCACCTGGAGTAAAGCGCCCAACCCGTTGACCGTATACGTGTGTCCCCGAAAAGGGACGTACTCCGAAACAATAAGTGCGTTCCATCCGCCCCCCCACGCAGTCAAGCTGCCAGTGATTAAAGACGGCATAACTGCAGGAAGGATCAGTTTGCGCCAAGTGGCAAAGCGCGACAGTCCAAACGCGCGAGCGGCCTCTCTCAGGTCCTCGGGCACCGAGTTCACTCCGGCGAGCAGATTGAACAGGACGTACCATTGCATTCCGGTGAGGATAAGCAGGATCGACGCCAAGTTCATCCCGCCGGTCAGGCGCACGACGAACAACACTATGAGGGGGAAGAACGCGGTGGCAGGGACGGCACCGGCGATTTCCGCGAGAGGGGTGAGGATGCGCTTGAATTTGGCGCTCTCGCTGGCAGCCAGCGCGCACGGCACAGTCCAGGCGAGCGAGATTGCATACGCGATCACCAGTCGCCCGAACGACATTAGCATCGCGCTCGGAATCTGTTTTGCTTCCGGCGGCCACGGCCGAATCAGCGCGTGCGCCAGGGCTACCAATCCAGCGCCTACGGCCCACGCCGAAAAAATCACCAGCGATCCAATCAGGAACAGCCGCAGGAATCGGGAAGTTCCCTTGGCCACAGGACTGGAAAGTGCCCGGGTGCGCGCCATTTTATCCAGCGCGTGTGCCGCCGCCCGCCACGGCGGCAACAGGATGGTACGCAGCATCCTTAAAACCGCGGGGCCGATTCCACCGAACACGTCCAGCATTCCCAGCGAATGCGCCGGCCCTGAGGATGCGGCAAACTCGAAGCGGAACTTTTCCGACCATTCGGTAAGCGGCTGCCACACGATGAGGTCCATCAGCACGATTACCGCAAGCAGCACCAGAAGGCCTGCCAGAATCTCAAGAATCTGCCCGTCGTTGGCCGCCTGCATCAAAAAGCTGCCAATTCCGGGAAGACGATAGTTGGCGGGTCCCACGGTGATAATTTCGCAAGCGGTCAGGTAGTACCAACCTGCGACCCACGACAGGATCGAGTTGTAGACCAGCTTGGGCACAGACGCCGGCATCAGGAGTCGTTGAAAGCGGAGCCATCCGGTCACGCCGAATGCCTGTAGCGATTCGTTGGAATCTCCCGGGATGGTCTTTACCGACTCGTAGATGCCGAGCGTCATGTTCCACGCCTGGCTGGTGAAGATCAGGAACACTACCGCCATCTCGACGCCGAGCCGGCCACGCGCGAGCGCGACGAAAAAGTAGATCGCGGCAGGAAAAAAGCCGACCACCGGCACCGATTGTGCGATATCAACCACCGGAATGAGGATTCGTTCCCACAGTCCGCCGCGCGCCGCCGACATTCCATATATGATCGAGAAGACCAGCGCCACGATGTACGCGGCGAGCATGCGGTAGAATGAGCAAAAGACGTAATACGGTAGATGGCTGAGCGAGATCGCGATGCTGGGCGGATGATGGACCAGGGTCATCGCCCGTTTCTGGTAGGCGAAGAACAGCGCGATTATCGCCGCCACAAGAATGAAGGAGATCGTTCCGCCCATCAGTCGGCGCGCGGAGATGGTGGAGGGTGTTGCATCCATGAGCCGGACTCGAATTTTTCAGCATAGTCAGGTCCGGGTAAGCCTCAAAGTGTGTAACGCTCTGTTCATGAATTTGCCGAAGCTTCGCCCGCCCGATCCAGACCGTCGATAGGGACAGCGAATTGATTGAACACCCTCGCTCTGCGATAACAGGCGGGACACGTTTCTCGGACGGCCCTCTTCTACGGCCGACAAAAGCGGAGCATCGATGGACGCCGTAGTGCATTTCCTGCAACCCTTGGATCTCCATCCCGTCGCCGACCACTTCACGGTTGCGCTCTTGATGGTCGGCGTGCTGATCGACCTGATCGCGAGCCTGTTTCCCTTGCGCGCGTGGTTGCGATACACCGCGCTCACCCTGATGGTCCTAGGTGCGCTCTCCGCGGGCTCTTCCTATGCCACCGGGGACATGGAAGCCGGCAGAATCTGGAATGCGCTCAGTGACCCGGCCAAGGCGGTCCTACATCGCCACGCATTCCTCGCCGAAATTGCGGCGATCGTATTCGGCGTCCTGGCTGTTTGGCGAATCCTGATTGAAGGCCTCAGCGTCTTCGCGGGCACCCGGCCCGTCTATCTCCTCGTCGCTTTTGTTGCGGTCTGCGGCCTCGGCTACGTTGGACATCTGGGCGGGGTGCTGGTCTATACGTACGGTGCGGGTACTCAATTGATGGCCGCAGAACAGAGCGCGACACCGGCCGGGACCCCATCCGCCTCGCCCGCGATGCCGCTGCCCACGGTTTCCGTCCCCACCCCAGAGCCTTCTGCAGGGCCGCCGCCAGCCTCAGCGCCTTCGATGGCCGGCTCGCCCACCACCGCTCCGTCGCAGAGTTCGTCACCGGCCGCGTCGCCGACCCCGGACGGAGTATGATCTAAAGGAGTATGATCTAAAGAAGAGTACTGCAGAAGCGCGACTAAGAAGAGTTAGCGATGGAACCAAGCGCAATGGCAAAGGAATCACTCGAAGTCGCGGATCGCCTATTCAAGGCGATCGAACGCAGCGACGTGAACGCAATCAAAGATATCTACGCGCCCCATGCTAAGATCTGGCACAACTTCGACAACTTGGCGCAGAGCGTCGATGAGAATCTGGCGGTGCTCAAGTGGGTGGTCGCGAACATTGCTGAAATCTCCTACACCGAGATCCACCGCCAGCCGACGCCCAGTGGCTTCATTCAGCAGCACGTGCTGCGTGGCAAGGTGAAAGCGTCGGGGAAGGAGATCGCAATACCCGCATGCATCGTGTGCAAGGTCGAAAATGGCCGCATAACCGGGCTCGATGAATACCTGGACTCGGCGCAAACCGCAGCGCTCAGAGGCTGAGCGCCTGGAACGATCGTTTTAAGTCGCCTGCCCCAGAGGCGAGACCTAAGAGGAGTTTCTGCAATGGACAAACGTCTTGGGTTCGGCGTGTTTCTCGCACCGCACCATCCAATCGGCGAGCACCCTACCCTCCAGTTTCAGCGCGATCTGGAATTGGCGGCATGGCTCGACCAGTTGCACTTCGACGAATTCTGGGTCGGAGAACATCATTCCGGAGGTTGGGAAACCATCGGATCCCCCGAGATGTTCCTGGTCGCGGCCGCAGAGCGGACCAAGCGAATCCGCCTCGGCACCGGTGTGGTCTCGATTCCGTATCATCACCCCTTCAACGTGGCCCAGCGTATCGTGCATCTCGATCATCTGAGCAACGGGCGCGCGATGCTGGGGGTTGGTCCGGGAGCCCTGCCGTCCGATGCGGTGATGCTCGGCATCGATCCCATGACCCAGCGCGAACGGATGGATGAAGGCCTAGGCGTGGTACTCCGCCTGCTAAATTCCGAGGAGCCTTTCAGCCACAAGGGCGCGTGGTTCGAATTGCACGATGGGGCGCTTCAGCTCCGTCCATTGCAGGCCAGAATTCCGGTCGCGGTCGCATCGACCGTTTCTCCGTCGGGAATGAAATGCGCCGGCAAGTATGGGGTGGGTGTGCTCTCGGTCGCGTCGTACTCGGAAGAAGGTCTGCAGGCTCTGCCAACGCAATGGAATTTTGGCGAGACCTCGGCCAAGGAATTCGGCCAGAAGATCGATCGAGGGGAGTGGCGTATCGTGGTGCCATTTCATCTTGGCGAATCAAAAGAACAGGCGCTCCGCGAAGTCGCCGAAGGGCTCAAGCGCTGGCAAAACGAGTACATCGTGGGAATTCTCGGCAGTCCGCAGCGTTCGCCGTTCGCCGATGGTTATGAAGCAGCCCGGCGGATGAGCGAATACGGCGGCGCGATAATCGGCACGCCGGATGATGCGCTCGAGAAGATTGAACACTATCAAAAGCTGTCCGGGGGCTTTGGAACGATCCTGGCCTTTGCACACGATTGGACCACGCGCGAACAGATGTTGCGCAGCTACGAAATGATCGCGCGCTACGTAATGCCGCGCTGCCAGGGACTCATCCGCCCCATCCAGAATTCGGCAGATCGAGTCTCGGCCAGGAAGAAGGAACTCATGGACAAGGCAAGCGGCGCTGTCTTGAAAGCGATCCGCGACTACAACGCGACTCATCCGAGGCAGAAATAAGGACCGCGCGGGCACCGTTCCCCGTTGGCCGCGGGAAGGGGCAGGGAGAGTTTGGCGCGGGGCGCTTCACCTGCGGCGATATGCGAGCGCGCGCTCGATGATCGCTGCGATGTAGAAAAGCTCGATGATCGGAACACCTTCGAGGATGTAGGAGCGCGCAATAGATTCGGGTTTCGTCACTGCCATCGCCAGCACCAGGGTGTAGTTGATGATTCCGCCCCAATGGCCCAGCCGGCTTCGCACCGGTGCGTCGGCCCGATGAAGCCAGAGCGAATCGAAGGTGTATTGCCCAAACGACAGCGCGATCAACCAGGGAATCGACCACGGAAGCTCGCGCGCTGATGCATAGCAGCCGAGTGCGACAAGTATAAAGGTCACGTCCGCGATCGAATCGAGCCATCCACCCGCATCGTGCGCGACGCCAAGGCGGCGCGCGACTCGGCCGTCGATGAAATCGGTCAGCGCCGCGACGACAGCGAGTGTGGCGAACGCGGGGAATGCCTCAGGCGCGACCCTCGCCAGTACAATCCATGCAGCTGCCAATACGAAGCGTGAAACGGTGAGTGCGTTCGGCGTTCGCGCGATCAGCCCGCGGTGTCGTTCGCGCGGTTTGGTCGAATGCTCTAAGATCGGAGACGTATGTCGCCGCGACGAACTGTCCAGATCGTCAGCCACGGCCCCTCATGCCTCGACGGCGTGATGGCTGCCGCCACCGTGGCACGCTTCTATGCGGGCGAACGCATCATTCCAACCCTGTCCGGCAACAGCGACAGCGACCGGGTTATCCAGAGCCTCACGCTGAAGGCTCGCGAGGGCATCGACGAGATTTGGATCACGGACCTCTCGTGGACCGCGGTCGAGACCGGCGCGCATTTGAAGTCGTTGCTCGATCGCGGGGCCCACGTCTACTGGATCGACCACCATCGTACTGCAGTCTCCCGCGCCGATGCGCCGGAGTTCAAGGTGCCGTTTACGGGCAAGGTGCTTTCCGAGCAGTATTGCGCCGCACGCCTGACCTTCAACTATCTCAAGCGGAGTGCGCCGCGGACGTTATCGGCGGGCCAGCGTCAGGCTTTCGATTCATTCTTTGCCTTCGTCGAGATTGCCGACGATCACGATCGCTGGGTACACAAAATCCCGGAATCTTCCGAATGGGCTTTGGCGGTGCAGACCTTGGGCGGGATGGCGTCATATCGCGAAATCATGAAACTGGAACGACCGGTGATGACGCGCAGGCTGGGGTTGGCGCTAGCCCAGGGCCAGGAAGCGATGCGCAAAAGTGTCGAACTGGCGCGCGCCACCATGGTCGATCGCGAGCTGCCCAACGGGATCAAGGTACGCACGGCGTGCTGTTTCGGCTACAGCAGCGAGGTCGCCTCTCATCTATATGAGGGACAGCATCGAACCGTCGTGGCGCTTTTCGACCTGCGAAGCCAGGGTATCAGTCTGCGCCGCAGCGTCGACTCCGACGTGAACCTGGCAGCCCTTGCCGAGAGCTTCGGCGGTGGAGGACATGCCGCCGCGTCGGGCTTTGCGCTGGCTGAACTCCGCCGACTGCCTGCGGAGCGGCTGGCCGAATTGTTAGGCGCCAAACTCGAGTCCTTGCCCGGCTCTTCCTTCTCTTAAAAGGCTGCGTTCTTCGTAAATTATCGAGTGAGCACAAACGTTTTCTGTGCCTTCTGAAGAGCGGTCGGCACCGAAATCGTCTCTTGCCTCATTTCTCGCCGCATGGCTAGACTGAACATACGTTCATATGACTGAACGACCAGTTATGGCAGTAATGACAAAGGAAGCTGTTCTCAAGGAATACCGGATCAGGGAACTCATGGAGGCCGCGCGCAGGGTTATCGGGCGTCACGGGTTTGAGGGCACGACCATCGATCGGGTCGCCGAAGAAGCACACGTCGCGAAGGGCACTATCTATCTTTACTTCTCGAACAAAGAGGATTTGCTCCACGCGGCCGTGTTCGAAGGCCTGCGCTCGATGATCGATGAGACCCGGCGTTCGGACCGCACCGACCTTCCGCCGCTGGAGCGCCTGCGCGCCTTCGTAAAGGGTCAATTCGAGATCCAGAGTTCCAACCAGGACTTCCTCAAAGCATTTTTTCTCGAGAGCAAATTCGTCACCTTCGAGCCCGGCGATGAACGCGGCGAAGCTCTGCGCAGCCTCTACACCGAGCATCTCGACTTCGTCGCGACAATTCTCGAGTCGGCAGTCAAAGTGCATCTTTTCCGCACCATCGACCCTCAATTTTGCGCCTACATGCTCACCGAAATGATGACCGGATGCTTGCGGCGCCGCCTGCTCGGGTTGGTCGAAACTCCGATCGGAGAAGACGCGGACCTGGTTCTGGACTTGTTTCTCAAGGGAACCGTCGCAACGCCCAACGCGTGAGCTGATGAACACCACCCGCCTCGCGACCGTGCTGTGCGCGGCCGGCCTTGCCCTCTCGGCAATGACCGGTTGCCGCGCGACTGCCGTCGCCAAGGCCGCCAGCAACTCCCCCGATCTGCGAATGACTGTCCTCGTCGCCACCACCCAAATGCGCCCGATGGAACGCACCGCGCAGGTGCAAGGGGCCCTCTACCCGCGCGAGCGCACGACGCTTGCCGCCAATGTGGACGGCGCAGTCGTTCAGATCGCTGCCGATTTCGGGGATCGCGCGAAGGAAGGTCAGGTCTTGATGCGCATCGACCCGCGTGAGTATCAGCTCCGCCTCGACTCGGCCGCGGCCGCCGTCGACCAGGCGCGTGCCCGTCTTGAGAATTCGCGTGCCCGCTTTGACCGCGCCCAGGAGCTGCGCAAGCAGGAACTGATCTCCCAGCAGGAGTTCGATCAGTCCGCCGCAACGCTGCGGGTTGATGAGGCCGACGTCGACTCCGCAGTCAAGGCCGCGGGTCTGGCGCACAAGAAACTCGACGACACCATCGTCCGCGCGCCGTTTTCCGGGTCCGTGCAGAAGCGGATGGCGTCACTGGGCCAGTACGTGACCGTCGGCACGCAACTTTATGAGTTGATCGCGACCGATCCAATCAAGCTCCGCTGCCCGATGCCAGAACGATTTGTTCCGCTCGCACGCCCGGGTATGCCGGTCCGGCTGACGATCGACGCGCAGCCGGGCGTCAGCTATACCGGCGCCATCACCCGAATCGCACCGGCCCTCGATGATCAAAGCCGCACACTGCTGGTCGAGGCCGAGGTCCCGAACCCGCAGGGCACGCTTAAGCCGGGTTACTTTGCCCACGTAGCGATGGACCTTGGGCAGGACCAGGCCGTGTTTGTGCCCGAGACTGCGGTGCTGCGCTACGCGGGAGTAGCACGGGTTTTCGTGGTCGAGAACGGAATTGCACGTGCCCGGGAGGTGAAGACCGGCACGCTGATGGGTAACCAGATCGAAATCACCGAAGGACTCAGGTCCGGCGAGCGAATAATCGTCAGCGAAGTCGATCGTCTCGCTGACGGCACCCCGGTCGCGGCGAGAGAAGCATCGTGATTATCGCCGATCTCTGCGTGCGCCGCCCGATCTTCGCCACGATGTTTGTGGGCGTGCTGGTAGTGCTCGGTTGGTTCTCCTACGAACGTCTCGGCGTCGATTTGTTTCCCAAGGTTGACGTGCCCTCCGTGGTGGTCACCACAACTCTTCCGGGCGCAGCACCAGAGGAAACCGAGGCTCGTGTCACCAAGCCGCTCGAGGAAGCAATCAACACGGTCAGCGGAATCGACGAGTTGCGCTCGAACACGATGGAGGGCATCTCGCAGATCATGGTCCAGTTCAAGCTGGAGCGTGATCTGGATGCAGCCGTGCAGGACGTGCGCGACAAGATTTCGAGCGCTTTGAATCAGCTGCCCGACGGCACCAAGCCTCCGCTCGTCCAGAAATTCGAGCTGGACGCGGTCCCGATCCTGACCATGACCGTGGTCGGCTACCAGAGTATCAAGGAACTAACCGAAATCGCGCGACGCAAACTGAAGGAGCCATTGGAATCCGTCGATGGCGTCGGGGATATCGTCATTGTCGGTGGGCGCGAGCGCGAGATTCACGTCGCCGTCGACGCAAACAAACTCAACGCGACCGGCATCTCGATGCAGCAGGTCGCGGCAGCGCTGGAACGGCAAAACGTCGAATACCCGGGCGGGCGACTCAAACAGGGTCTTTCCGAGGAGATGCTCCGCACGCTCGGGCGGATTACCGAGGTGCCGGACTTTGCCCGCATTATCGTGAGCGAGCAGGATGGGCGCCCAGTCACGGTCGGCGACATCGCGACCGTGGAAGACAGCGTGAAAGAACCGCGCTCGCTGTCGCGCTGGGACAATAGCAACGCGGTCTCGCTGATGGTGCGCAAGCAATCCGGCGAGAATACCATCGCGGTCGTCGATCGCGTGCGGGCGCGCTTCGAGGAACTGAAAGGTACCCTGCCGCCTGGCGTCGAAGTCGTTTTCACGCGCGATCATTCTGCCTTTATCAAGGAAGCCGTCCACACCGTGCAGGAGCACCTGGTGCTCGGCGGAATCTGCGCCGCGATCGTGGTGTTCTTCTTCCTGGGCTCTATCCGCTCCACGCTCATCGCGGCGGTGGCGATTCCGGTTTCGATTATTTCGACCTACTCGCTGATCCTGTGGATGGGCTTCACGCTCAACCGCATGACCCTGCTCGCACTCACGCTCGCGGTCGGAATCGTGATCGATGACGCGATCGTGGTGTTGGAGAACATCTACCGGTTCATCGAGGAAAAAGGCATGGAACCGATGGCGGCGGCAAAGGCGGCCACCGCCGAGGTCGGTCTGGCGGTTAGCGCGACTACGCTCTCGCTGGTCGTCATCTTCGTGCCGGTCGCGTTCATCAAGGGGGTGATGGGTCGGTTCCTGAACTCGTTCGGGCTGACGATGGCGTTTGCGATCATGGTGTCGCTACTGGTCGCGTTTACGCTGACCCCGATGCTGTGTTCGCGCTTTCTGCCGCGCGCGGGCGCGATCAAGCGCAAGTCGCATGACTGGCGCATCTTCAAGTGGATGGAAGAATGGTATGACGTTGCGCTGCGCTGGGCGCTCGGTAATCGATGGATCATAATTGCGACCTCGGTCGCGCTGGTCCTGTCGATTCCCACGCTGGGCAGAATGGTAGGCGCGTCGTTCATGCCCGATGACGACACCAGCGAGTTTGCGGTCAATATCAAGACCCCGCCCGGGTACTCGCTTCTGCATACCGATTCGGTGGTACGGCAAATCGAAGCGCGTCTGCGCACGATTCCGGAGGTGCGCCACCTGTTCACCACCGTCGGCGACACCAACGGTTCCGACAGCGTCACCAAGGCGCAGGTCGTCGCGAAACTTGCGCCGATCAATGAGCGTTGGCGCAGTCAGGAAGCAGTCATGGGGCAAGCGCGCGGCCTGCTGCGCGAGTTCCCCGCTCTTCGGCTCAGCATCGATGCGGTCAAGCCCTGGGAGCAGAACGGCTATCGCGAGGCGGATGTCGAATATGACCTGCGGGGATCGGATCTCGAGGTGATCAAGACTTATTCGGACCGCCTGAGCGCCGAGTTGAAGAACATGGCCGGCGTGGTCGATCTCGATTCGAGCTACGAGGGCGGCCTGCCCGAGTTGCAGGTGCACATCGACCGGCAGAAGGCCGCAGACCTCGGCGTTTCCGTCGATGACGTCGCCTCCACCATGCGGACCATGCTGCAAGGCGACGTCGTCACCCGCTTTCGCGAAGGCCAGGACACCTACGATGTCCGGCTCCAGCTCCAAGACCAGGATCGCAATGATCCGGCGGTTGTCGCCGGGCTCACGGTGCCATCGTCAAAGGTCGAGCAAGTGCGGCTGGACAATGTCGCTTCGCTGACCCATGGGACCGGCCCGGTCGAGATCGATCGCCAGGATCGGCAGCGGCAAATCGCGCTCGTATTCAATCTCGGCGCCGGGGCTGCGATGAACAAGATGATCGAAACGGTGCGCAAGAAGGGCGCGGCGCTCGACATGCCGATCGGTTATACGACCGCGTTCGGCGGCCAGAGCAAGATGTACGGAGAGATGGTCGGCGGGTTCGCGGTGGCCTTCCTGCTTTCAATCATTTTCATGTACATGGTGCTGGCCGCGCAGTTCGAAAGCTTCATACATCCGATAACGATTATGCTGTCGTTGCCGCTGGCGGTTCCCTTCGCACTGATCTCATTACTGGTTTTCCGCGACCATCTGACGCTGTTTTCGACGCTGGGAATCCTGCTGTTGTTCGGAATCGTCAAGAAAAATTCGATTCTGCAAATCGATCAGACCCTGAACTTGGTGCGCCAGGGTTTGCCCCGCACTCAGGCCATTCTCACAGCCAACCGCCAACGTCTGCGACCGATCCTGATGACGACCGCGGCGCTGGTCGCCGGGATGATCCCGGTCGCGCTTGGCCGGGGTGCTGGCGACAGCTCGGTCCGCGCGATCGCGCTGGTGGTAATTGGCGGCCAGACGTTGTGCCTGCTGATCACGCTTCTCATCACGCCGGTGGCGTACTCGATGTTCGACGACTTGGAAACCTGGTGGCATGGGTTGCGCGCGCAGAAATCCGCCCTCAGGTTGGTCGAGCCCGAGATAGAGGCTTCCCGTCAGGCGGTCGACTAGGCCATTTCGCAACAAGGCGGTGGAAGAGCCTCGAGTCGGAAATCTTTGATGTGGCTTGACAGAGCCGTCCGACACGCTCGTGAGCATCGTTAACCGATGACCACCCAGACTGGATGCAACTCTGCGGGGGATCTGACTGCTATCGGGACTGTCGACCTACCGAGGTCAGGAAGTCCGCGGATTTTGATCTCTCATTTGCGAATCGGCTCGTCGCGCGCGACTATGGAGAATGCCCAAGCTTTCGCAAATTGAAATCGACAAGTTTCTCGCCGAAAGAAATCACCTCGCGCGCATCGCCACGGTACGCGCCGACGGCACTCCCACGGTAGTCCCGGTCTGGTTCATCTACGAGCACGGTCACGTGCTCATCACGCCGCGCAAGCATTCGGCGTTTCTTGCAAATATCCGCCGCCAGCCGCGCGTCGCGGTCACTATCGACGAGGACACCGGTCTCTATCGCAAGGTCCTGGTGGAAGGGATCGCCAAAATCCTCCACGAAGTTGGCGAGGATCGGAAATGGGACGATGTCTACCGGCGTATCGCCTGCCGTTATATCGACGAAGACGCCGCAGACTTCTACTTGAGCGAGACGCGCGACCAGCCGCGTGCGTTGATCGGCGTCGACTGGGCCGGCGCGAGCATCACCACCTGGCGCATGCCCAACGCCGACGAGCCGTACACCGGCATCTGGGCCAAACGCTATTACGACTCAGGTACCAAGATGGCGTCACCAGACTATGCGGCCGCCACCGGGGCGCGACTCCGGAGATAGCGGAGCCACGCGGGTCGCGCTTGGGCAGGCGGCGGTCATTTTGGGGGACCTGGTCGGTTTAGGTCTTCTCCATCAGAGCGCGTCGCGCGCGCTCGCGGGTCAGCGCCAGAATTGCCCGGCACATGGGCATTTGCTGAGCGGTCAGATTGCCGAGTTCCACTACCGCGCCCAGCAGCGCTTCGATCTCCATCGGGCGGCCGCGCTCGAGATCCTGCAACATCGAGGTCTTGTGCGCGCCGACTTCAAGGGCACCGTCGATGCGTCTTTCGAGGTCGACGCCGAATTTCACGCCCAGCGCCTCCGCGACCCGCTGCGCCTCCTGCATCATGGTACGACTCACCTCGCGCAAGTCCGGCTCACCGGCGAGACGGTCGAGCGTCGAGATCGTCAGCACTGAGAGCGGATTGAGACAGAGGTTGCCCCACAGCTTCAGCCACAGTTCGTCGCGAAGTTGCTGGCGGATCGGAGCTTTCAGACCGCCGGCGATAAGCTGTCTCGACAGCGACTGGAGGCGTTCACTCTTCGATCCGTCTGGCTCACCCAGCGAGAAACGATTGCCGTAGGTATGCTCGATTACGCCGGGTGCGATAACTTCAGCCGCGGGATAGATCACACAGCCGACTACTCGCGATGGGGGCAGGGTTAGCCACACGGTGCCGCCGGGATCCACGCTCTCGATGGTGCGGTCGCGCCACTTGCAGTCGAGACCATAGAAATACCAGTAGGGGATCCCGTTCACGCCCATCATCAGCGTGGTCCCGGGACCGAGAAGTCTGGCAATTTGCGGCGCCGCCGTGGGCAGCGAATGCGCCTTGAGCGTCACCAGCACGTAGTCTTGCGGATCGATTTGGTCGGTCTCGGAGGAGCAGCGCGCCCTCACGATCGTCCGCTTGCCTTCGCTGATCAATGTGATGCCGTTCTCGCGGATCGCGTCCAGATGCGGTCCGCGAGCGATGAAAGTCACGTCGGCGCCGGCTTGCACCAGCTTGACGCCCAGCAATCCGCCGATTGCTCCTGCGCCGAAAATCGCGACCTTCACGGGTCCAGACCGAGAACCTTCGCCAATCCGATGCGTTGCAGCTTGCCGGTGGGCCCCTTGGGAATGGTCTCGAGAAACACGATCTTGCGCGGTACCTTGAACTGCGCGAGACGAGCCGACACGAATTCGCGTAGCTCCGGTTCGTCCGCGGAAAGCTCCTCGTGCAACACGATGGCCGCCGCGACTTCTTCACCCAGTAGCGGATGGGGCATCGCGAATACTACCGCCTGCGCGACGGCGGGATGGTCCAGCAAGGCGACCTCGATCTCAAGTGGAGTAATCTTCTCGCCGCCGCGGTTGATCATTTCTTTGAGGCGTCCGGTCAGCCTCAGGTATCCTGCTTCGTCGATATAGCCCTGATCCCCAGTCCGGAACCATCCGTCAGTCCAGGCTTGGGTATTCGCGTCAGGATTGTTTGCGTAGCCCGCGGTGACGTTGCGGCCGCGTATCACCACTTCACCGATTTCGTTCGCCTTTAGGACGTTGCCTGCATCACTCATGATCGCTATTTCCGGACCTGCCGCAATTCCAACGCTGCCCGCAAACCGTTCGCCGGGGGGCAGGGGGTTGGAGGCCATCTGATGCGCGGCTTCGGTCATCCCGTACGCTTCGATGACCGGGGCGCCAAAAACTTTCTCCAACTCGTGCATTACCTGCGGTGGCAGCGAAGAAGACGATGAACGAATCAGGCGCAGGCAGCCTGCTGCGATGACCTCCGAGTTGCGCGCGGCGCGCTTGAGGATCGCCTGGTGCATGGTGGGAACGGCCGAGTACCAGGTCGGGTTGGTTTCCGCAAACCATCGAAAAAACTTTAGCGCGTCGAAACTCGGTGCACACGCGATCGAGGCTCCCGCCGCAATGCTGGACAAGACCGCTCCGATCAAGCCGTGGATATGAAACAGCGGCATGATGTTCAGGCAAACATCGTCACGCGTCAGACGCAGCGTCCGGCTCACATTGATCGCGGAGGCTGTCACATTGCGATGACTGAGTGGGACCATCTTGGGTCGCGAGGTGGTTCCTGAGGTATGAAGGACCAGCGCAATATCATCCGGACCGCCGGGTCCGCCGTCACTCGCGCGGGTTGGCGCGGGGCCCACGGGGTGTAACGAAAACTCGCCGGCCGGTTTCGCCGGATCAACTTCGAGCTCGACAATCGGAATCCCTCGCGTGTCGGCAACCTCGCGTGCAGGGCTATCCATGCCCGCGAGAATCAGTAGAGCCTTGGCATTGAGATCGGAGAGATAGAAATCAAATTCTCCGAGTCGGTATCCGGGATTTAGGGGAGCGGCGGTCGCGATGCTTCCGACTGCCAGGAACGCGCTCGCCATTTCCGGACCATTAGGCAAAACGATAGCAACTCGATCGCCCAGCCCGATGCCCAGCGCACGGATTGAGCGAGTGGTCCGCTCGATGAGCGCGCGCAAGACTGGGTAGCTGAGAGCGCTACGGCCGGGAGCAGCCAGTGCAGGACTATCGGGATCGCCGCGCTCGACTAACTTGGCGATCGTATCGGCTTCGTACATGAGTGAATCGTCGCGGCGTGGCGCATGGCATATTCAATGGTCCGCCTGAAAGCAGCTTCGGGGCAATGGCTAAGCACGACTCGAAGTGTATCACACATAAGTTTGCTGGTTCGCGGTCAGAAGCGACTACTCGGCCGGGTGCTTTTGCAGGGAGGGCGACTTGCGCTTGTGGTTACGGGCGGCCTAGATTCGCGCATGGACTCGCGCCTCGAGCAGAAGCTCAACCTGCTGCTGGAATCGGAGCGCGCCGGGGTGCTGGCACTCGATGAACTCGGGCGCGAGGTCGAGCATGAAGAGCTGCGGCGTTTTCTGGCCGGGTCGCGGACGCACGAAGCGGCCAACGTACGCGACTTAGAAAAGCTCATCCGCGACAACGGTGGAACCCCATCCGAAAAGACGGGCCCATTCGCCGCCAAGGTCGCCGCTCTCTCGACGGTGCGCGAGCGGCTGAGCATGCTGTCACGCGGTCAGGAGTGGGCGGCACGTAAGACCGAGGAAGCCCTGGCAGTGGCGCCCGCCAATGGGCTGATTCACGACTACCTGTCGGCGATGGCGAATCGGCACCGCGCAGAAGTTGAATGGGGCCGCGCGGAAGTAATCCGCCTGCTCCCGCCGGAAGCCTGACCGAGCCGTCCTGAATCCGCAGGTTTTCTTTCCCAAGTTCTGGTGGTTTGAGTAAAAGGACTTCCAGCTTGAGCCTTTTTCAATGTGCGTACCCTGAATCTCGGGTTCCGGTTTCCGGTGTGATCTTCGTCCCTTCCGAGTGGCGGCTGGCGGTTGTTCCGGCACACGATCGTACCGTCAGACCCTCTCAGCTCGAGGGGGTGCGCGCGTCCTCTGTCGGGGTATAAGGTCGGCGTGTTCGCGGTTAAATACGCATATTCCTAACCGCGAGTACTTCATCTGCGGGAGTCCGATCCCCAGTGCAGCTGATACGCCGCGGCGCTTTAAGAATCCGGGTTTGGAACCCCAGCGCCTCGTACAGCTCTACCACCCGTTCGGTCGCCTGATTCGAAATCACCACGGGCCCACGATGCTTCATCAGCCAGCGCGCGAGCCGCACCTGCTCGTCCCAACGAAAGTCCTGTTGGGAGTACCGCGTGAATTGGACATCGTAGGGAGGATCGGCGTAGACGAAATCACCATCGAGGAGCTCGATCGCTTCAAAATCGCGACAGCAGAAAGTCCACCTGGCAAATGCGCGTCGATAGGCGGAAAAATCTTCTCGATATAAGATGCGCCGATATTTTCCGAAGGGCACGTTGAAGCGTCCAGTCGAGTTGAAGCGGCACAGCCCATTGTAGCCGGTTCGATTCAGATAATAGAAAAGTGCTGCCGCTTCGGCGGACTCCGCCTGCTTCGATTCGATCAAGTGGTTGAATCGCTCGCGATGCGCGTAATAGCGCTCGGCGCGGTTCTCCATGGGGAGTGAGATTCTCAGCCCCCGTTTGAGCCACTTGTAAAAATTGATGTTGTGCGGATTGATGTCGCTGAGGATGGCTCGCGAAGGCCTCAGGCCCAGTACGATAGCCAGGCCGCCGCAGAGCGGCTCTACCAGACGCGGCCGGCCGCATTTATCCCAGAGCTCAAAAATTGTCGGGACCAGCCATCGCTTGCCACCCGCCCATTTGAGCGGTGGACACAACGACTTGGGCGTGGCTTCCGCGATGGACAGGTTCACTTCGTGGGCGGCGGCGCGGGAATCTCCTTCATTCGCGCCGTCGTAGCGTTATCGTACTCGAGATGAAGGGCGCGCACGATCATCCCGTGCATCCGCCACAGGCCAATCACATAGAACAGCTCCAGGATCTGCTCATCCGAAAGATGTTGCTTCAACTCCGCGAAGGTCTCATCTTCAACCAGATTGCGACCGACGAGCTCGTCGGTTGCCTGCATAACGGCGCGCTCGACTAAGGTGAACTTGTCGCTCACAACCCAGCCTTTGATTGCCTGCAACTTTTCTTCAGCAACTCCGACCATCCGAGCCACCTTGAGATGCTGCGAGTACTCGAACCGCGAGTCACCGACGATTCCGGTGCGCAGAATCGCGAGCTCCCGCAGCGGCGCGGGCAGCTTGCGCCCCGGCGCCATCATAGAGCCAAGGGTAGTGCGTGCCTGGAACAAGATATCCGGCACCAGCGCAAAGGTGGTCCAATAATCGCCCGGAGTACCAGTGGCGGTACCAGGTTCCTTGACCGGATCGCGATCGCCGAAGAACTGTTTGTAAAGCTCTTTGATCTCCGGAGATGCCTCCACCAGATTGACTTGCCGCAAGCGTCCCATCGCCGTTCTCCCATCCAATTTTCGCCACCTTGTCTCAAGCACGGCCCAGCCGTCAATGGCGTCCAGGGACGGAAATGCGTAAGGCCGAGGTGTGCCTTAGCGGTCCTTCGGCCGTAGGGGTCGGACGTCTTAAAGGTTCATGCCCCGGACATTCCCAATGTCTATGACAAGTAGGCGGCGCATCTTGTCACGAGCGCCAGCCGGCGAGATAATCGCGACTCGCGGTGGACGCATAGCTCAGCCCGGTTAGAGCACTTGCCTCACATGCCTTTCCGGACCGCCAGCCACACCAATCCGTCACGAAACATTTCAAGAAACCAAAGGTTTTCTAGTCGAGCCCCTGATGGTACGCCAACTCTCCCCAAACGAGCCCACGGCACAGAACCGAAACAGTTGGCGGCATCACAAGCGACCCGTGATCCATCAGGGAGTCAGCGTTCAAGAGGGTGTCAACGCCGGTTAAATGCTGACCCAATGTTGCGGGAGGTCTGGAGTGAAGTGACCCACCTGCGCGCTGCCTGATTAGGGGGGTCTGCCCTGGTAGTCTCCTCGTCAGGTTTCACCCGACACCGGCTTGGCCGTCGTATGCCCGATTACCTCGCGGGTCCGGCCGTTTCCCACCAGCGTGGTTTTGCCGTCCGGGCTGCCGATTGGGGGCGAGATCCTGACCAGCGGCCGTCCCTCCTTAAGCATGGGCATGATGATGGAGTACCAAGCGCGGTTCATCGTGACTTCGCTACACATGCTCGCTCAATGGAGCCAGCAGAAGAGTCCGATTACCGGGATTCAAGTTCCCGGTGGCCCTGCCTAGCGGCAATCGGAATTTACTTGGATTTCTGGTGACTCCGATTCCAGCGACGGTATGGATAGAAAGCGCCCCGCTGGTGGGGGCGCATTGGTCGCGAATCCTCGAAGGAGGTGATTACCAAAGCCGCTGGAAGTTACCAAAGACGTTCTGCGCATACGGGTAGCCACCTACACCGCAGCTGCGCATCTGGCGAACCACGTCATTAGCGGCGGCAGGATGGCCGGTGGCAAGGTCCTGGCGATACACATTCTGCATTCGCGTCGTGTTAGCGCACCCTCCATAACCGTATCCCCCGGCATACGGAGTCCCGTAAGCGGGCGCTACGGGGGCATAGGCGGGCGGGTTAAATCCCGGACGCGGACCGTACGCGTAGTTGGGAGCATAAGCTCGCCGCGCCGCACGGTAATCGTCATAGCGATGGACCGCTGCATCATGGCGCAGAGCGAAATTGTGAACCGCAATGTCGTGACGGACCGCAGCCTGATGATGGGTCCACTCGTTGGCCATCGCCGTCATAGGCATCGCGAGCACCAGCATCGCGGCGCTCGCCAGCGCTATCGGAATCAAGCGCTTAAACATCATTCTTGGAGATGTCATCTTCGTTACCTCCGAACCTTCTGTCGATCTACACAGCATAGAGAGTGCCAACCGCCGGGAGCGCGGAATCGCACGGAATCGCCGTATAAGCCAGTTCTCCAGATCGGCAATTCGCCGTATTGCGATAGACGCAAAGGGGCAGAAAACCTGATTGTCTCGAATCCTAAACGAACCTTAAGGTTCGCGCGCTTATGCCTAAAGGCGTGACCCCCGAGAATCCTTTTGGTCTGCCCAATCGAACTGCCAGTTCTGAACAACTATGCCTTCATGTTGGACAGGAGGAACCAGCAATAAGGAGCGACCGATCCTTGGCCGGACCACACCGGGATTGCCATCCCAGCGTTTATGAACTCGCAGGCTGAAGGCAGGGGATCGTTATCGGGCTCAGGGACGATAAAGAAGTCTTGGGATTGGAGCCCGACTATTCGACACTACGGGGACATGGAAATCGAGACAGCTTCGAGCAGGCTCTCCAGCGCCCGCTCTGATCGACACGATAGGCCAGCACCAGTACGCGAGCTTGTTGGGGTTCATTTCTGCTCAGTTGGCGGCATTGAAAGCTACCTGGGGCATCAGGGTAGTCGGCATTCAAGAGCGCTCGAACCGTGTCCCTCCTAACTAAGAATTAGGGTTCAGGACGAGTTCGCTCCTGGACGTGAGCTCGAACGTGATATCAAGCCGAAGCTCGATAGTCACGAGCTCGGGAAGCTACTCACAAGTGGCATCGGTGCTCAGACAGCAGGGTCTATCTCGTTGCCGAACTGGACGACCCTGCCCGCTTCCGTGGTGCCGGGCTACGGCGATCGATGTGGAGCGCCGCCGCCGGCAAGGACCTTGCCGCCGCAGACCTGGTGCGGGTGACCGTCACGGAGATCTTCGCTGCACGGTTCGTGACCCCGGCCCTGCAGCACCTGCGGGTGCACCATCCCGAGATCGACGTCGAAGTCCTGCCCGACCATCGCAAACTGGACATCGGACGGAGGCAGGCGGATATCGCCTTGCGCGATAGACGGCCCGAAGAGCCCGGCTTGATATGCCTGCGCATCGCGAGATTCAGCTTCATGCTCTATGCGTCGACCGAGTACCTGAAGAGCCATCCGAGTCCGGAGCGCGGCAAGGGACTCGCACACCAGGACCTGGTTGCGTGGATGTACATCCTTCCCGCGCCTACCTTGCAGTTCATGAACGAATCGACCGACGGCGCGCGCATCGCGTTTCGAGCGAAAATCTCGTAAGGCTGAAACCCATAC
>DASXMJ010000187.1 GCA_036495685.1 Candidatus Binataceae bacterium
CGGGACCATACGCGGTGATGCTCCACCACCGCGCATCGGGATCGTGGCCTGAAATCTCGTACACACAGCGGCCGTCGAGCCGCTGGCCTTCGCCGTCGTGGGTTGCCGTGTAATAGACCGTCTCGCGAGCATTCAGCGCGAGAAATCCGTGGAGCGCCACCCTCGCGCGCGTGTACGGGTTGCCGCGCGGATTACCGGCGGCAACATCGGTCCTCCACGAACCATTCTCCACTCCGCCCGGCACGGCGACCCGCACGACCGTAAGCCAGGTAGCAAAGAAGCCCAGCGCCGTTCCTACCAGCGCAGCCGAAACCATCATCCCCAATTTCATCGGCAGCCTTCGACCAAATGACAAAAGAAGCCCTTTACGAGGCCACTACGTTGGCCCAAGCAGATTCGTTACGCTGGGAAATAGCGCCCGACGTTCGGTAGCCGTGGGAACGCGGCACCTGGCCCTCGTGGCCATCGCCCGCGACCTGATCTTTCGTCCAATTTTACGTCTACGTCGATTGAATATATTTTGAGGTTACCCTTCGAGAGATGAGTTTGCGTAGCGCATATGGAGCCGCCCTGGTGCTCGCGCTCATAGCTATGGATGCGCGGGTGCCACAGGCGGGCGCCGAGCTTCCACCCAACGCAACCCCCGTAAGCCTGGGGCACGAAGTTTCCGGGGAGCGATTCGCTTATCAGGTAGAAGAGCACGACACCTCCGATTCGATTGCGTCGCACTTCGGCGAGCCCGCGCTCACCCTGTTCCCGGATGGAGACGAACCGAAGCCAGGGGACACGATTATCATTGATAACCGCCACGTGGCGGCAGCAGCACTCGCTGAGGGCATAGTGATCAACGTTCCGCAGCGAATGCTGTTTGTGTTTCAGGACGGCCATCTCGCGGGGGCGTGGCCGGTCACGGTGGGGCGCCCCGATTGGCGGACACCGCTCGGCAGCTATCGGATCGCGGCGCTTGAGCTGAATCCGACCTGGCATGTCCCGCCCGCGATTCGCGCCGAAATGGAGGACGACGGGATCCCGACTTCGACGGTGGTGAAGCCGGGACCCTCCAATCCGCTTGGCCAACGCTGGATCGGGCTTGATCACGGAGGCATCGGGATCCACGGTACCAATCACCCGAATAGTATCTTCTACTTCGGCTCGCACGGCTGTATCCGCCTTGCACCCGAGGCGGTAAGCAAGTTGTTTCACTTGGTGAAACACGACGAGCAGGTCGAAATAGTTTATCAGCCCGTAACCCTCGCGGTACTCGCGGACGGCCGCATCTTCATGGAATCGGACGCCGATCCTTATGAGCAAGGACGGCCCGATCTCCACGCGCTCCAAGCGGCGGCACGCGCAGCCGGAATCGAAGGATCGATAAATTGGTCGCGCGCCTCGCGCGCGTTGGTGATGGTCGATGGTATCGCGCGCCGTATCGATCTTGGAGGGGAGGCTGATTCGGCATCCGGCGTCGAACCCGCAGCGCTGGCGCCATCACCCGGAATCAGCAAGTCTGAATAACTCGCTCTCGGCAAGGCCTTTGAGTTCATGGATTCCGGCCGATTCGAACGAGAGTCCGGAACCGGTAAGCAAGTGCCTGGTGGTGGCTGAAACCAGTACCTCGCCTCCCTTCGCAACTCCCGCGATACGCGCAGTTTCGTGAACGGCGAGACCTCGGATGTTCTCGCCAATCAATTCTACCTCTCCGGTGTGAACCCCAGCGCGAACCGCGAGCCCCAGCCCGGCGACTGACTGCCCAATTGCGCGGGCGCAGCGAACCGCCCGGGCGGGACCGTCGAACATGGCAAGAAATCCATCGCCGGTGGTTTGTATCTCGCGCCCGCGAAAGCGGTTGAACTCGCTCCGCGCCTGCTGGTTGTGCTCGAGGAGCAGCTCGTGCCAGGCGGAGTCGCCCAGGCGCCTTAGATGCGCGGTCGAATCCACAATATCCGTGCAGAGCAGCGCGGCGAGCACGCGATCCCCGTCGGCGGGCGCAGCAAAAAGCCGCGCACTCGCGAACTCGATTGCCTCGAAGGGTTCGTCGCCGACTACCAATCCATCGTGACCGGGGAGAATATCATAGACGTCGTCGACCCCGATTTCGTATACCTCGCCCGCGTCGGGCTCGATGCGAAGTCGTCCCCTGAGAACCACGCCCTGGTGATGAATTTGGCAGGAGCGGGTCTGCGCGATCGGACCGACATCGCGAGACCAGCGCCAGCCTGGCTCCATGTGGAATCGCCCGATCGTAGTTTCGTTGTGCGATACGGTTTCTATCCGACCGTTCGGAAAGCGGCGAACTTGTTCTGGATTGCGAAAACTCTTTGTCCAGGTTCTCGGGGTAGGACTCACTGAGAAATCTCTCCAAAGTTCTGGGCGCGGTCACGAGCTTAGGACCGACACCTCGGGAATGGAAGCATGGCACCAGACGCGCGCAGCGCGCCGGGCTCCGGGATTCGTCGAATGGGTCTGGTAAGATTTAATAATTCCAAGATTACATGTTTCGTGATTTGCCCCGGCAAACCAGCTATTCTGGACACCACAGAGAAACCGTCAATTAGGAAAGCCAAGGGAAAGGTTGGATGAAGACATTCGGTCAAGTGCTACGGGAGGCTCGCAAAAAGGCCGGCCTCACGCAAAGGGAAGTCGCCGGACGGTTGAGGCGTGAGGACGGAAGGGTTGTCGACCCACCCTACCTCAACGCGGTCGAGCATGATCACCGCTACCCGCCCGAGGACTTCATAATCGAACAGCTCGCGAAGATCGTCGGCATCTCGCCGGATGTGCTGTATTTTCATGCCAACCGGCAGCCCCCGGACGTGAAGACGGAGGCCGACCTGGCACAGGTCGAAGCCGCCTATCGCGCTTTCCGAAAGGCGTTGCGGGTTAAACCGGGCAAGCGCAGATAGTTGCTAGATGACTCGCCTTCCGATTGCCGAATTTATTTCATGACCGAGGAGCTCGACCACAGTGCGAGCGAATCGTCAGCAACTTCCGGCACCACTTCGGGCACCTCGGCCGTGACGGCAAGTTGGTGGAGATTATGCCAAAGTGGCGCTTGCGTAAGGTTCAGTCTTTGTCCAGCTCGCCTCGGCAACAAATACCTCGGGCGGCCGGTACACCTTTTCGACGAATTCGCAGCACAGGCGGCACCCAAATTGTTTCCGAGGCTTCCCACCTAGAGGAAGATTGACGTCCGGCCTCGCGCGGTTTCTGTGCGAGGCCGTGTGGCAGCAGCCACAACTGCATCGGGACCGCATGCCGGGCGGGGGCGGATCAGAATTTCTCTTTGAAGGGACGGACTTCGAGTTCCATGGTCCAGGCGCTGGGATCCTGATGCGCCAGATGCCAGTAGGTCTCCGCGATCGCTTCGGGCTTGAGAAAGTCGCCGTCCCTCAGGCTGGGCTTGAGACCGCGCTTTCCTGGAATGTCGATGCTGCCATCCACATTGATCCAGGCCACGTGGATGCCCTTGGGACCGAGGTCGCGTGCCAGAGCCTGAGCTAGACCCCGCATCGCGAACTTTGCGGGTCCGAATGACACTGATCTAGGCCCGGCCTTCACACCTGCGGTCGCGCCTGTGAACAGCATTGCGCCCCGGCCCCGCGCGATCATGCCGGACACGACTTCCTTGGCCGCGACAAATGCGCCGAATGCATTGACGCGCCAGTCAGCTTCGTACTGGTCAGGCGCGATCTCCGTTATGCCTCCGAATACTCCGGAGCCGGCGTTGTAGAGCAACACATCTACTTCGCCCAACTTTGCACGGATCGTTCGAAAGGTCTCGGCGATCTGCGTTCCGTTGCTAACGTCGCAAGCCAGATCCAGCACTGTGCCTCCGCTCTGCCGGAGCTCGGCGGCCAACTCCTTGAGGTAATCGCTTTTACGGGCCAAGATCGCCAGCGAGTATGCGGCGGCGAAGCGGCGCGCGAGGGCTGCACCGAGGCCGGGGCCGACTCCAATTACAACTGCAACGGGTTTTTGGGTGTCCATAATTGTTCTCTATTGCCGACAAACGCTTCGCGACGATTCGCTTAAATTCGACCGGGCGGCTTGCGCCGACTTCCAAACGAGGGACATCCGTTTCATCCTGCATAGCGACTCGGCCGCCTTCAGGTTCGCGCAGGACCTTTCTGAGATGCCACCGTTCGCACCTCCGTGCCTCCTGTCTTGCTTCCTTAACTCGATCAACGGCGCTGCCCAAATCGTAGCGCGTGACATGGGCGGAATAAAACGTTTCGATTCGAATTCTGACGAGCTGCGCGCGCAGACCCTCAAACTGTTGCAGTCCTATCACGCCTTAATCGTTGAACGGCGCTTTGACGAATGGATTGAACTGTGGGCCGAGGACGGAACTTGTGAATTTCCCTACGCGCCCGAAGGCCGCCCGCGCGTCCTGCAAGGAAAGAATGCGATCCTCGCGTACATGACGGGATACCCCGAATGGATCGCCATCGACTCGATCGCGGAAATGCGCGTGCACGCGATGCACGATCCCGAGCTTGCCGTGGTCGAGATGGCGATCAAGGGGCGCGCGCTCACCACCGGCCGGCCCTACAATCAACGCTACGTGATCGTGGTCGAGGCGCGTAACGGCAAGATCTGGCGTTATCGTGAGTATTGGAACCCGTTGGTAACCCTCTAGGCGTTCGGCGAACTTGACTTGTGGTCGTCGAACAGCGGGGAACGCGGCGGGGCCACACCTTCATGAACCCGCTGGTACTGGTCACCGGTGGAAAAGGAAAGACCGGGCGTCGGCTGGTTTCCCGGCTTCGCGAAAGTGGTGTCGCCTGCCGGATAGCAGCCCGGGGCATGCACCCCGATGATCCGTTCGATTGGACTCAGCCGGGCACCTGGGCGCGCACCCTGGAAGGGGTAACCGCGGCCTACCTGGTTGCTCCGGCACTGCAGCAGGACGTGGCGCCTATTATGATCGACTTCCTTGAGCTGGCGCTTAAGCGCGGCGTGTCGCGCTTCGTGCTGCTGAGTGCATCGCTGCTTCCTGCCGGCGGACCCGCGATGGGGCAGGTTCATCTGTGGCTTGAGCAAAATGCGGCGCAATGGGCGGTGCTGCGGCCGAGCTGGTTCATGGAGAATTTCTCGGAAGGACATCATCTCCGCTCGTTACGCGAGGAGCGGCGAATCTACTCTGCCACCGAGTCTGGAAGGGTTCCGTTCATCAGCGCCGAGGACATCGCCGCGGTCGCGCAGGCGGCGCTCACCCGCGAGACCTCCTTTAACTTGGATTTCGTGCTGACCGGCGGCGAACCCATCAGCTACGACGAGGTCGCGCGCCGCATCGGCGGCGCAATCGGCCGCGCGGTTTCACACCATCGAATCAGCGCAGACGAATTGGCCGCGCGCCATCGCTCGCTGGGCCTGCCGACGCTTCATGCGCAAACGCTGGCGGCCATGGATGCAGCAATCGCTGCGGGAGCGGAAGATCGTATTACCCATTGCGTCCAACAACTGACCGGCCATCACCCTGCCAAATTCGAAGAGTTCGTCGCAGCCACCGCCTCCAAATGGACTGCGGGGCTTTGAGCACTGCAGAACAGTGGTGAAACGATCTGTGCCTCGATAATTAGAGGTGCGGGGCTCAGGCGCGTGCGATCCACCCGAACACCATCAGGCCGGCGTAAAAGATCTCGCTTTCGTTGAATCCGGCCTCCGCCAATAGCCGTTCCTCGCGCTCACGGGGCACCGGATGGAGACTTTCGCGCTGCATCCGGAGCGCGCTTTCGATCATCTCGGCGGGCGCACCGCCACGCCGCGCGAACGCCGCGTAAACCCGCAGATCGTCCTCAAAGCGCGCGCCCTGCTTGTCCGTGCAGCCATTGATCATGAGGAAGGGCGCACCGGGCTTTAATCGCGCATGGATCTCGCGAAGCGTGTCCAGTCGCTGACCGTCGTCGGGGATGAAGCTCAGCGCCAGAAAGGCGGTGGCGCCGTCAAACAACTCGTGGGGAGAGTTCTCGACCAAGCCTTGGACCCATGACACCCGATCGAGCGCCCCAATCGATTCGATTTTCGCTCGCGCGCGTTTGAGCATCTCGACCGACGGATCTATCGCCGCAAAGGTCCAGCCCCCGCATTCCCGCGCGAAGACCGATAACTCGACTCCGCCTCCGGCTCCTACGACCAGTATTCGCCCATGCTCGTCGATCCGATCACGCAGCAGGACCGCGGCCATCGCATGGCTCGCGTCATAGCCCGGAACGAACCATCGCGGCGCGCGCTCGTAGTTGTCGACCAGCGCCGGGTTTTGATCGAATTCGTTCCCGGAAGTCATCGCGCGATCTCTCCCTGCCCGCGCGCCAGCATCAGGAGCTCGCGTGGATACTCGGGGGTTCGCGCACTGGGGCGCGTAGAGAAGCGCCGGTACCACTGATTGATGCGGGCGCATTCGGATGGAAGCTCGACCGCGTAGAAATCCCGGGCAAAACCGACCAGCGCCGCAAGCGAGCAATCTGCAATCGTCGGATGAAGTCCGTTAAGAAATTCGTCGCTTCGCACTACCTGCTCAAGCGCGGTCACCCGCTGCTTGAAAAAATTCCACGCCCCGTTGGCCGCATCACGTTTCTGTTCAACCATGGCCGCGAACAGCGGACTGACGTGGGTCACGAAGGCGCCAAAAAATTGGGTGCTCTCGTTGATTAGGCTCATCAGGTCACGCGTGAAAGCGCGCGCGTGGGGAGTATCCCCGATCATATTCGGGCACGGATAGATTTCTTCGAGATATTCGAGAATCGCCGTCGACTGCCGGATGAAAACGCCGGAAGAAATCTCCAGTACCGGCACGGTGCCGGCGGGGTTCCGCTCCATATGCTCGGGCTCGCGATTCTCGCCGCGAAGGAAGTCGAGCGGGACACGCGCGATATCCGAGAGGCCTTTCTCGGCCAGGTAGATGATAACGCGCCGTGGATACACGCCCCAGGTCAGTTCGTAGAGTTTCATCGCTCCTCCGAAATCACGCCGCATGGGGGGTGCGGGCGACTTGGTATTTCGTCATCAGTCGCTTTACCGCCGACGTGAGGTCAGCCAGCGTCTTCTCGCCCAACCTGCGCCTGAGGATTGCCTCGGCTTCCTCACGAACTTCGTGCATCAGTCCGGAGATCGCTCGCTCGACCAGGCATCCGGGACTCTCCACTCGGCCGGGTCTCGCCAGCATCGACTCATCAAGTGCCGCGTAAACGGCGCGCAAAGTGGTCGCCGCGGGATCGCGCCTGAGGGTCCATCCGCCGCCGTGGCCAGGCGCTGAGCCGACCAGTCCCGCGGCCCGGAGCCCCGCCATGGTCCGGCGCACCACCACTGGATTGGTCATCAGGCAGGCCGCCAGTTCTTCGGAGGTCGCAGGCTCGCCGCGCCTTTCCGCCATCTGGATCAGTGCATGGAGCGCAACCGAAAAACGGCTGTTTCGTTTCATGTAACAATCATTGTTACGAATTCGTCCACTGTCAAGAGCTCAGACACCCTTCGCGACAGCTCCACGCTAGAAGCTCGCTTAATCAGAGACTCATCTATCTGAAGAACATCCGTGCAAATCGAGCAGCCTCGATGGTCGTGGTCAACCCACCGACAGCTCGAGAAGCGCAAGAAATCAACGAGGCACTAAATCGGCTGGTTCGTCCGATTCAGCGAAACCAAGCGTTCGGCAGTCTTCTCCGCGTCGCCACGGGGTTGCTCGATGCGGTAGGGACAATTGGAAAGTCGTGTTTAGCGAACAACTCCGACCAGGTTTTCCAGCAAGGCGTCGATGAAGGTTTTTGGCGGGTGGGCTCTCCAACCCCGGCGTCATCGCTCCGGTTCCACACGCAGTAAGGCCCGGCAAAAAGTTTTCCGATCTATGGACGACCTCGCCGTTCTTCGGGAAGCAGTCGACAGTGGCGATGGGAGGGCAGCTGCCCGCCTCATTCATATGTCCCGACCGCACGTACGGAGAAAAAACAACCGCAGGCCCTGGTTTTCGCGGTTTACAAACGAAAAATCATTACACTCATCGCCACAACGCCCAAAATCGACAGCAGCGCGGCCACAATCACCGCCAGTGAGCGCGGACGGACTTGGTACTCCGGACCCAGTGCTCGGATATTCTGCCGATATTCCAGCGTCGCCAGCCCTAAAGAAGCCAGGCCTATGGTAACCAACAGAATCCCAAATTGACGGGCGCCAATAAGATAGTTGGCTCCCGGACTATCTTCTCTCAGAATTTGAAAAAATTTGTAGATACTGAAACCGAACGTTATGAGCGAGGTCGCAGTCCGGACCCAGGCGAGCATGGTCCGCTCGTAGGCGACCCACGTACGATCAAAAGCGAGCTTAGTCGATTGGTCGAGTCTGGGCGCGCTAGGTACCGTCTGTTCCGACACCTGATCCTTCCTCTTTCACAAGCGACGTTTCTGCCGAGATTCTGCTACTTGACCAGGTCAACTGGAAACATTGAACGCGCTTCGCGTTTCCCACGAACCTAACTTTGACGACGTTTCACCGTCGCTTGGTTTCCCTCCACCGCAATCATTGACGCGATTCGACTCGACCCCCACCAGAACCCATTTGTGAGTTCCGTTCTGAGCGGTTGCTAGGTGCGCCGGACTCAAAAAACAGCCTTGCCAACTCGCCCTCTCCCATACGCTGGCTGATCTCAAAGAACGAGAAGTAGAGTGCAAAAACGATACTGATTCCCAAAGCCCAGGCGAGCAGACGATTGTGATTCACGTGTTCCACTACATTTCGAATTGCTTCGTCAAAGTGGTGAACCTTATGGAACGCCTCTAAGAACCGTTCAAGATATCCCATCAGCAGAGAGACGATGCCATAGAAAACCGTCTTCACCACGACGGCGACAATCCGTGGGTACCGCTCAAGCCTGCGTGCTAGCGGGGTTTCATCAAGGACCAGTGCCGCTTTGGCGGCAACCAGCGCCCCCACCAATGCATTGGAGAGAGCCCTCACCTCGATCGAGAATTGCGCTAGCGCGAGCTTAACCAGCAGGAGTAGAAGCAGGAATCCAGTCAGAAAAAACACAAACACCGGCCAGGCCGCGTCGAACTCCCTGCGCAAGAAGCGACCGACCCCCGCGATTCCACGTGACAGAGTGCCCGCCATTGTGACCGTGTCCTCGAAGCGATTGCAGAGTCAGCGATAAAGGAGACCTAAATAAATCGTGCTGCCGGCAACCCGTCCGCACTCAAGCTCGTTCGAAAAACACTTTGACTAGTCATAAAAGCCGACCGTCCAGCCATACAATTCTGGCGCCGCAACTGTTGGTGAACAGAACACTCTAATCGGCGACTCGATCGATGATGGGCATGCAATAGTCCATCAAACCTTTTAGTGAAGCTGATCTGACGTTTTTCTCTATCGTCAATCGGGACTATTTTGCCCAGCCAAACTCGTTGATCAGCAAAAGATTGCGGAAGCAGGGGGCAGAACGCCTCCGATGAAGACCAATTCGATCGCACCCGTTCTCTAGCCGTCAAAAGCGTTGGTGTTCAAAGATCTCCTTCTAGGCGCTGGTCGAGTCGGGAGCAGGTCCGGCGGGGAACAAGCCGGTCACTCTCTGGTTCTCATCTCTTCGCCTCGTCGCCTCTGGTCGACCTCCGACAGTGGCCTACGAATGAAAAGCTCTCGCAACCGAGATTGCTTTTACCCTAGATCGCGGAGGCCGCCGCGTATATTAGACCTTGGTCCAATCCGGTTAGAATCGCGAGCAACCTTTCCGCTTCGTAAAACCAGAACCATTTCAGCTCGCGACGGGCAGACGAGTCGTCGTCCAACCCGGTATCCGTAGCTTCGTGCCTGCCGCTCAGCGAAGACCGAATCTTTAGGAAAATCGTCGCTCTCAGATGAATAGGTCCCGCGCTACGGTCTCGCCAGGCAACCAACGTGCTAATGCGCTGATCGCAGCCCGTCGCACCAAGTTCCAATTGCATTCAGCCCGCGGAGAATTAGCATCGGCACGAGTCAACGAGGTCCGATCTGGCCTTTGAAAGGGAGAACGTGGAGGGGTCGGATCTAATCAAAGAAGCAGTCAATCAAACGTGCAGAGGGACTAGCTCATGAAGCGATTCCCAGTGCTCATTTCGGCCGGCATCATAATAGTCGCTTCGCTCGCATCGGGTGCTACCACGCTGTCCGCCGAGGAGAAGAAACCCAATTGAGGAGAAATTTCTCAAGTCCCTCGGAGGACCAAAGTCCTATTGGAATCAGTTCGGCCGTTTGACTAGGGTCAATCGACAAATCGTTCGACTAGGAGGCCAGATGAGCTTTCATCAAAATGTCCCGAAACTGGTAGGCGTTTTCGCCGCCGCCATGCTCCTGGCTTGCCTGCCAGGGTCGGTTTCGCAGGCCACGGCTCAGGACAAAAAGCCTAACATTATCTTCATCATGGGCGACGACATTGGCTGGTCCAACATCGGCGTCTACAACCAGGGAATCATGGCGGGCCGGACGCCGAACCTCGACAAGCTCGCCACGGAAGGCATGCGGTTCACCGAT